>CALMXT010000089.1 GCA_937871125.1 uncultured Zoogloea sp.
CTGTCTTCCAGCATCCGTCTGCTGCAGAAGACCGAAGCGACGGAGGTTTACAACCTCGCCGCTCAAAGTTTTGTGGGTGTCTCGTTTGAGCAGCCGATCACGACTGCGGAGATCACCGGCATTGGTCCGGTGAATCTTCTGGAGGCAATCCGCATCGTCAATCCGAAGATTCGCTTCTATCAGGCCAGCACTTCCGAGATGTTCGGCAAGGTCCAGGCTATTCCGCAGATCGAGTCCACGCCTTTCTATCCACGCAGTCCTTACGGCGTTGCAAAACTTTACGCGCACTGGATGACGGTGAATTACCGGGAGAGTTACGGCATTTTCGGTACGAGCGGCATTTTGTTCAATCACGAGTCGCCACTCCGCGGACGTGAGTTTCTGACCCGTAAAGTGTCCGACAGCATTGCCAAGATCAAGCTTGGCAAACTCGACGTGCTGGAGTTGGGAAACATGGATGCCAAGCGCGATTGGGGTTTTGCCAAGGAATACGTAGAAGGTATGTGGCGAATGCTCCAGGCGGACGAGCCGGATACCTATGTGCTTGCGACCAACCGGACGGTTACGGTGCGCAATTTTGTGGAAATGGCCGGGAAGGCTGCAGGGTATGACCTGCAGTGGGAAGGCAAGGAAGAGAACGAAATCGGTATCGACCGGATTTCCGGTCGCACGTTGGTTCGTGTGAATCCGAAGTTCTATCGTCCTGCCGAAGTCGATTTGTTGATTGGCGATCCGGAAAAGGCCAAGCGCGTACTCGGTTGGGAGCCGACCACGAATTTGGAACAGCTTTGCCAGATGATGGTGGAGGCGGATATCCGTCGCAACGAAAGCGGATTTTCGTTCTGATCGGGAAGGCCATGAAACGAGCGCTGATTACCGGCATCAAGGGCTTTACCGGTCGCTATCTCGCCGCCGAACTTGAGGCTCATGGCTGGGAAGTGTGGGGTATCGGCTCGCATCTTGAGCCTGGCGATGATCGGTATCGGCGCGTTGACCTCGCCGACGTCGATGGTCTGAGGCGAGTTGTTGCCGAGGTGCAGCCGGATGTCGTGGCGCACCTTGCAGCAATTGCCTTTGTGGGGCATGGCAACGCTGAAGAGTTCTACAAGGTCAACCTCATTGGGTCGCGAAACCTGCTCGCTGCTTTGGCTTCCTGTGACAGGAAGCCCGAGTGCGTTCTGCTGGCCAGTAGTGCCAACGTGTATGGGAATGCGGCTGAGGGGGCTTTGACAGAAGCGACGCCGCCCAATCCGGCGAACGATTACGCTGTGAGCAAAATCGCCATGGAATATATGGCGCGTTTGTGGATGGACAGATTGCCGGTGGTGATTGCCCGACCTTTCAATTACACCGGTCCGGGGCAGGCAGTAAACTTCGTCATTCCGAAGCTGGTGGATCATTTCGCGAGGCGCGCGAGCGTAGTTGAATTGGGCAATCTGCACGTTGAGCGCGAATTCAACGATGTGCGTATGGTTTGCCGCGTCTATCGGGCTCTGCTCGAGAAGCCCATGCCGGGCGAGGTGTTCAATGTGTGCTCGGGGCAACCCTACACCTTGCAGTATGTGATTGACGTTTTGTCGCAGTTGAGCCGCCACCAGTTGGAGGTGAGAGTGAACCCGGCATTTGTGCGGGCTAACGAAGTTCACCGCCTGTGTGGCAGCCCGGCCAAGTTGATCGACGCTGTTGGGGATTTGCCCTTCAGCCCTCTGAATGCAACCTTGCAATGGATGCTTGAAGAAGCCCAAAGCCAATCGTGCTGATTGGTATCGACGGACGTCCTTTTTACGGCGCGCAGGCTGGAACCGGCCGCTACGTTGCCGAGTTGTGCCGGGTGCTGGATGAAGAATTGCCCGAGGCCAATTTCCTGGTCTATGGCAATCGTCCTATGCAACTTCCGGTCATCGGCAAGCGATGGCAGCAGCGTAGTGATGTTTCTTTTTTAGGTTCTCGCCTGCCGGCGTCTCTTTGGTATTTTCTGATGGCTGGCAGATTGGCCGCCCGGGACGGGGTCGATGTATTTTGGGGAGCGGCAAATTTTTTGCCGCTCGGGTTGCCAGCAAAAATACGGGCAGTGCTGACGGTTTATGATCTGGTTTTTCGTTTGTATCCGCAAACGATGGGATGGCAGCACCGCTTGGTCTACCTGCTCTTTTATCGACACAGTTTGAAGCGGGCGACATTTACTGCGAGCATTTCCCAAGGTACTGCAGACCGCTTGTCATCCATGTATCGAAAGGTGTCGGACATGATTGTCCGGCCGCATGCCGGCGAGCAGTTCAAAACGCAAGAAAAGGCCACCGTCGACGCGGCCTTGCGCAAATATGGCATCGACTTCCCCTATTTTTTGTCGGTTTCGACCCTGGAGCCAAGGAAGAATCTGAGTGGCTTGATCGACGCTGTGACCCAGTTGTCAGGTGAAGGTCTGTTGGGAGACGTCGGGTTGGTATTGGCCGGGCAGCAGGGATGGATGAATCGGGCGCTTATCCTGCAATTGGATGCGGCGCGCGCGAACGGTGTGCGTATTGTGCAGACCGGGTATGTGGATGACGACGATTTGCCCGCCTTGTATGCAGGGGCCAAGGCCGTTGTGATGCCTTCGTTGTATGAGGGATTCGGGATGCCGGTGCTCGAGGCGCAATGCTGCGGAGCGCGTGTGATTGCATCGGATACGCCGGAGATCCGGGAGGCGGGGGGCGAGACGCCTTTGTATATCGAGCCAAGTGTGGCCGGAATAAGGAAGGGATTGCTGGCAATGTTGGCCAGCGGTCAGGACGCGGTAGCGGCAATGGGACGCCCGAAAGTTGGATGGATACAGGAAGGCCGCAGATTTGCGGGATTGTTCCGGTGAAGAAGCCAATGCGGATTGGTATCGATGCGACCGGGCTGGGCGCCCCGAAGACCGGCACGGTGGCGTATCTGACCGAGATTCTTTCAAAATGGAACGAAGATCCCTCGATCTTGCATGAGTTCTATATTTTTGTTTCCCCGAAGCGGGCGCATCATTTCGAGGATCTGGGGCTGGATGGGCGTTTCCGGTTTATCAATGCGCCGGATAACCGGAACCTTCGTGTTCTCTGGCAACAGACGCTGATGCCCTTGCTGATGCTATGGAAGCGGCTGGACGTTCATTGGGGGCCCGGATTTATCCTGCCGTTGATTTGCCCCTTGCCGATGGTGGTGACGATACACGATCTGACTTTCGAGCTATTTCCGGAGGTGCACGAAACGATCAAGCGTTTCTATTTCCCCGCCATGATTCGTGGTGCAGTCAAAAAGGCCAGGCGGGTTTTGGCGATATCGAGAACCACGATGGGGGACTTGAACCGTTTGTTGCCCGATAGTCGGGGAAAGACGGAAGTGACCTTGCTGGCGGCTCGTAGTCTGGGCCGTGCCGAAGCGCCACCTGCAGGCGCGCCCGAGCATTACGCACTGTTTCTTGGAACGCTGGAGCCGAGGAAGAAC
>CALMXT010000090.1 GCA_937871125.1 uncultured Zoogloea sp.
ATCCCACCGGGGCTTCGACCCCGGCGCGCTGGAGATGGCCGAAACCCTGGCCGAAGCCTTCGGCGCCGTCCTGGTGTCGTCCACCGTCAGCCGCCTGCTGGTGGACCTGAACCGCTCGACGCACAACCCGACGCTCCATGCCGACGCGGTCCGGCGCCTGCCGGCCGAGCAGCGTCAGGAGATCCTGACCCATTTCTACCAGCCCTACCGGGCCCAGGTGGAACAGGCGATCCGGCAGACCATCGCCGATTGCGGTGCGGTCGTCCACCTCTCGTCCCACAGCTTCACGCCAGAGCTGAACGGGAGGCTGCGCAAGGCCGACGTCGGCCTGCTCTACGATCCCCGGCGCCCCGGCGAAGTCGCCCTGTGCCAACGCTGGAAAGCTGCCCTCTTGGCCGCTGCGCCGAACCTCACCGTGCGCCGCAACTACCCCTACGCCGGCAAGGGCGACGGGCTGACCGCCTGGCTGCGCCGATGCCTCGGGCCGGACGTCTATGTCGGCATCGAACTCGAAATCAACCATAAACACGTCGAAGCCGGCCACGACTGGCCGACGCTGCGCCGGCAGGTCGCCGAATCCCTGCGCGAGGCACTTTCGCTCCCCACCGACCCCGCCCAACCCGCTCCCCCTACCCCATAGGTGCCCCACCATGAAGATACGAATCGGTTTCAGCCTAACCTACGACTGCCCCCAACCCACCCCGATGATCCTGAACCTGAATGTGCACTTCTCGCGCATCGGCGACATGATCGTTCCCGACCGTCTGATTGCCGACCCACCCGTGCAGATAAGCGGCTTCCGGGACGGCTTCGGCAACTGGGGCACCCGCCTCGTCGCCCCCAAAGGCCTGTTCACGCTCTCCAACGACGCCCTCGTGAACGACAGCGGCATCCCCGACGTCGTCGTCCCCTACGCCCGGCAGACGCCAGTGAATGAACTCCCCGACGAAACCCTGCCGTTTCTGCTCGGCAGCCGGTATTGCGAAACGGATCGTCTGTCCGACGTGGCCTGGAATCTGTTTCACCACTCGCCGCCGGGCTGGGCGCGGGTCCAGGCCATCTGCGACTACGTGCACGATCACATCGAGTTCGGCTACGTCCACGCCCGTCCGACCAAAACGGCTTGGGAAGCGTGGCACGAAAAAGTCGGCGTATGCCGCGATTACGCCCACCTGGCGATCACCTTCTGCCGCTGCATGAACATTCCCGCCCGCTATTGCACCGGCTATCTCGGCGATATCGGCGAGCCCCCGCCCTACGGACCGATGGATTTTGCCGGCTGGTTCGAAGCCTGGCTGGACGGCCACTGGTACACCTTCGACGCCCGCAACAACGTGCCGCGCATCGGGCGCGTGCTGATTGCCCGCGGTCGCGACGCCACCGACGTGGCCATCAGCAACACCTTCGGCCCCAACACGCTCAAAAACTTCGTCGTCCGCACCGACGAAGTGCATTGAAAGGCGGCGGCGGCGGCGCGATTCCGGCGCCGCCCGCAAACACGGAGACGGCCGCTCCCCGACGCAGCCCAAATCCGGTGTGGTCCGTCTTCCGCTCAACTTCCGCCCGCCATGTGCGCCAGCGCACCGACCGGGACCCAATCGGGCCGCATCCTTGGTACGTGGCCCAGATCCGAATCGGATTCAGGTCGCAAACCGTCCAACGGCGCCCCCAGGCGCGGTAAATCGAAACCCGACCCGGGGCAGGAAAGCCCCTCACCTTCCAAGCCCCTCGATGGCGACCCTCAGGCCGCCCTGCCAACGGAGAATTTCATGCTATATACCATCGCTGTCGTACTGATCGTTCTATGGGTGCTCGGCCTCGTCACCTCCTCCACGATGGGTGGCTTCGTCCACGTGCTCCTGGTGATCGCCGTCATCGTTATCCTGCTTCAAATCATCGGTGGCCGCCGCAACCTCTGACGACCCGCCTGGCAAACCCGCGATCCGAATCGCAACCCTCCGACTTGACGCATGGCCAACGCAAGCAAGCCCACTCCGCCCGATCCCGCTTGCCCCAACCCAGAGGGCAGCCGGGCCGACAAGACCCCGCCCCCCGCCGCCGGCACGGCGTCCGGCTTTCCGATCGTCGGCATCGGCTGCTCCGCCGGCGGACTCGAAGCGCTCCAGGCACTGCTGGGCGGCGCCCCGGCCGACTGCGGCATGGCCTTCGTGATCGTGCAACACCTGGACCCGGAGCACGTCAGCAATCTGCCCGAACTCCTGCAGCGCGCCACGCGGATGCCGGTGATCGAGGCCAGCGAACGCATGACCGTCAAGCCGGGCTGCGTTTACGTCATCCCGCCCAACAAGGACCTGTCGCTCCTCCACGGCGTCCTGCACCTGCTCGATCCCACCGAAAAGCGCGGCCTGCGTCTGCCCATCGATTTCTTTCTGCGCACGCTGGCCGACGACTGCGGGCACCGGGCCATCGGCGCGATCCTCTCCGGCATGGGCTCCGACGGCATGCTCGGGCTCGGCGCAATCAAGGAAAAAGGCGGGCTGACCCTCGCCCAGGAACCCGCCGACGCCCGCGCCGACAGCATGCCCGACAGCGCCATCAAGTCGGGCGTGGTGGATATCGTCGCACCGGCCGGCAAACTGGTGGCGCGCATGATCGACTACCTCCGTCACACCCCGACGCCTCCGCCGGCAGACACGGACCTCCCCGACCATACCCAAAGCCTCCTCGAACGCATCGTCGTGCTGCTGCGCGACCGTAGCGGCAACGATCTCTCGCTCTACAAGCCGAGCACTCTCCAGCGCCGCATCGAGCGGCGCGTCGCCCTGCTCCAGATCGATGGCATCGCCGACTACCTGCGCTACCTGCGCAACAACCCGCAGGAGCTCGACCTGCTCTTCAAGGAACTGCTGATCGGCGTCACCAGCTTCTTCCGCGACCCGGCCGTGTGGGAATTCCTGCGCGACGCCGCCCTCCCCGCCCTGCTCGCCAAATATCCGGAAGGCCACATGCTGCGCGCCTGGGTGCCGGCCTGTTCGAGCGGCGAGGAAGCCTATTCGCTGGCGATCGTCTTCAAGGAAACGCTCGAACGCCTCAAACCGGACGCACACTTCGCGCTACAGATCTACGCCACCGATCTGGATATGGATGCCGTCGACAAGGCCCGCAAGGCCTGCTACCCCGTCAATATCGCCGCGGACCTCACGCCGGAACGGCTGGCCCGCTACTTCGTCGCCGAAGAAGGCGGCTACCGGGTCAGCCGGGATATCCGCGAAACGGTGATCTTCGCGCCGCAGAACGTCATCTCCGATCCGCCCTTCACCCGACTCGACATCCTGTGCTGCCGCAATCTGCTGATCTATTTCGGCCAGGCGCTTCAGAAGAAGGTTCTCCCGCTGTTCCACTACGCCCTGAATCCCGACGGCGTCCTGGTGCTCGGCAGCGCCGAAACCACCGGCGGCTTCTCCGACCTTTTCGCACCGATGGACAAAAAAACCCACGTTTTCAAGCGTATCGAGCAGATTGTGCGCTCGCCCTGGCTGAACTTTCCCACCCGGCCTGTCGCCAGCGCCCCGGAAGCGGCTGGCGGACCGCTCGAGCACCGCGACAGCATCGAGCACCTGACCGACCAGTTGATCCAGCAACGCTTCGCGCCGGCCGCCGTACTGGTCAATGGCGATGGCGACATCCTTTACATCAGCGGGCGGACCGGAAAATACCTCGAACCCGCCGCCGGGAAGGTCAACATCAACCTCCACGCGATGGCCCGCGAAGGCCTCCGCGACGCCCTCTGCGGCACCATCCGCAAAGCCCTGCACGACCCCAGGCCGATTCACCTCAATGGACTGCAGATCGACCACGACGGGCACAGTCTGACCGTCGACGTCACCGTGCAGGGAATCGAAAAGCCGGAAGCGCTACGCAATCGGGTGCTCGTCGTTTTCAACGACGCAAAAAAACCGGCTGGTGGCCGCAAGCACCGCCCGAACGCCGTGTCCGATCGAGAGAGTGCCCTGATGCTCGAACTGAACCAACTGCGCGAAGCGCTGCGGATCAATCAGGAAGAAATGCAGGCCTCGATGGAAGAAGCCAAGTCGGCCAACGAGGAACTCCAGGTGACCAACGAAGAACTCACCACCTCCAAGGAAGAGCTTCAGTCAATGAACGAAGAGCTTCAGACCATCAATGCCGAACTGCAATCCAAGGTAGACGACCTCACCTGGGCGCGCAACGACATGACGAACCTGCTCAACAGTACCGAAATTGCCACCGTCTTTCTCGACAGCGAGATGAAGCTGCGGCGCTACACCACCCATGCCACCCACCTCTTCAAGTTCATTCCGAAAGATGTGGGGCGCCCGCTCTCCGACATCGTCACCGACCTCGACTACCCTCATCTGCAGGACGACGCGATGGCCGTGCTGACGACCCTGATCTTCAGCGAGAAGGAAGTCTGCACCCAGGACAGTCGCTGGTATCGGGTGCGCATCATGCCCTACCGGACACAGGACAACGTGATCGACGGCGTGGTGCTGACCTTCATCGACATCACCGCAATCAAGCAGCTCGAGGCCAAGCTGCGCAAGTGAGCGCCTCCATGACCAGCGAAGGCCCTTCCAACGGAAAGAAGCCCATGTCCAAGCTGCGCCGTAACGCCGAAGACCGACTCCGAATCGCGCCCCGCCCGCTGACCTGCCCGGACGAGATCGACATCATGCGTCTCCTGCACGAACTTCAGGTTCATCAGGTCGAGCTGGAGATGCAGAACGAAGAACTGCGAAGCGCTTACGCACGCGCCGATGCCGCCCTCGAAAATCTGACCGAACTCAATGCCCATCTGGAAGAGCGAGTGACCGCGCGCACCGCCGAATTGCTCGCAGCCCTTGACTCAAGCAAGGCCGCCGAACGGGCCAAGAGCAGCTTCCTCGCCAACATGAGCCACGAGATCAGGACGCCGATGAACGGCATCCTGGGCATGGCCAGCCTGCTTCGCCGAAGCGGCCTCAGCCCCAAGCAAGTGGACCATCTGGACAAGATCGAGATCGCCGGCCGCCACCTGCTGGGCATCCTCAACGATTTGCTCGACTTCGCCAAGATCGAGGCCGGCAGGCTCGAACTCGAAAACACCGAGTTCAACCTTGCCGAACTGATCCAGGACAGCGCCGCCATGATTGCCGACATGGCCTCAGCCAAGGGGCTGCAGTTCGCCACCCGACTATCCGATGCGCCCCGCGTTCTCTATGGCGACCCTCGACGCCTGACCCAGGCGCTGCTCAACTACCTGGGGAACGCGATCAAATTCACGCACCAGGGCCAGATCACGCTCACGGTCAGCCCTCTCGACGAAACGAAAGACGATTGCCTGCTTCGTTTCGAAGTCTGCGACACCGGCATCGGCCTGACACCGGAGCAAATCAAGCCACTTTTCGAAGCCTTCATCCAGGCCGACAGCTCCACGACCCGCAAATTTGGCGGCACCGGACTGGGACTCGCGATCACCCGGCGTCTTGCCAGGCAGATGGGGGGCGATACGGGCGTCACGAGCACACCGGGCGAAGGGAGCTGCTTCTGGCTCACCGCCCGGCTGGGCAAGACCGCCCCGGGCGAAGCGGCAACGGATCCCCTGCCGCCTTGAAAGGCTGTGCGCCTATATATGGCGCTGCTACGTAATTTCGAAGCGCGTGAGCCGCATCCGGCCCCGCTGCATGCTACGAAGCCGCATTGACGCTCACGTCCGACCGAACCTCGATCCCGTCGCCAACCCCCGCCACGCCGACCAGACGGCGCATCGCGTTGACCACCGCCTGCCGCTGCCAGGGCCAATCCACCGTGCCGGACAAGGATATCCAGCCGCTTGCAACCTTGATTTCGACATAATCCGCCGGCACTTCGGTCATTGCCTGCAGCGTGTCGATGGCCGAGCGCAACAGATCGGCGTCGCTGCGCCGGCAGAACGGAGTCAGGGGAACAAAGAACCGGCCGAGCGTGGACCGACCGGTATCGCGGCCGGAAAGATGAGCCGCGCTCTCACTTGCGAGGCGCTCGAAACCTATCGGCGGATTCCCGCCGAAGGGTTTGAAGCCCGGCTCGGCATTCGTGCCCGCCTCAAGCTGTGGATTCGGTTTCATTGTCTTGTATTCCTTGCAGATG
>CALMXT010000091.1 GCA_937871125.1 uncultured Zoogloea sp.
ATTCGGTATCCATCGTGAACATCACGCCGGAGGCGCCGATGTCGGAGCGGACCATCCGCTGCACGCCGGCCGAGAGGGCGACTTCGGCGTGGGTGAAGCCCTTGTGCACGCGGTAGGCGATGGCACGGTCGTTGTACAGCGACGCAAACACTTCCTTCATGGCGTGAAGGATGTTTTCGTAGCCGTGGATGTTCAGGAAGGATTCCTGCTGGCCGGCGAAGGAGGCGTCGGGCAAGTCTTCGGCCGTAGCGGACGAACGGACCGCGAAGCTGCCTTCGCCTTCGGCGGTGAGCTGCTCGTAGGCGGTCTTGATTTCGGCTTCGAGGGCCGGCGGGAAGGGGGTGTCGACGATCCACTGACGGATCTGGGCGCCAGCCTTGGCCAGGGAAACCACGTCATCCACGTCCAGAGTTTCGAGCGCAGCGCTGATGCGGTCAGCCAGACCTTGATGGGACAGGAACTCGCGGTAGGCGCTGGCGGTGGTGGCGAAACCGCCCGGCACGCGAACGCTGGAGGGCAGTTGGCTGATCATTTCGCCGAGGGAGGCGTTCTTGCCGCCAACCTGCTCAACGTCGGTCATGCGCAGTTCTTGGAAAGGAATGACGTTACGGGCCATAAGAGGATATTCCTGGGAAAAAATGAAAAAAAGCGTTTAACGTTCGTGTCCGGCGGCTATTGTAAGTCGTTTTATTGCCCTGCCGCATGCAGGGTTTATCCTAATGCGTGCGCCATGCCACGCCTCTGGCACGGGTCCGGATGGGCTGCCGGACACGGCCTCGTGGCCAGAATGGGATAAGATGCTCAATCGTCCGGCGACGGCCGGACAAGCGAGATCGTTCTTTCCCTGTTGGCACTTCCATGACCCAGACCCGCCCCGTTTTCTTTGTCTCCGACGGTACAGGCATCACGGCCGAAACCCTTGGTCACAGTCTTCTTGCCCAGTTCCCGGATACCCGCTTCCGCCACCATCGCATGCCCTTCATCGACTCGCCCGAGAAGGCGCGCGACTGTGCGCTGAGGATCCGCGACGCAGCGGCCGAGAGCGGCGTCCGCCCGATCGTCTTCAACACGCTGGTGGACCCGGGTGCCGTGGCCAGCCTGCGCGAGGTGGATGCGCTGTTTCTCGACCTCTTCGAGAAATTCATCGAACCGCTGGAAAGCGAGCTTGGCCAGCATTCGACCCACACCGCGGGACGTTTCCACGGGATCGCCGAAAGCCAGGATTACAAGCGCCGCATCGAGGCGATCAACTTCACGCTCACCCACGACGACGGCGTCTCCCACGCCGACCTGAAAGAGTCCGACGTGATCCTTGTCGGCGTATCCCGTTCGGGCAAGACGCCGACCAGCCTCTATCTGGCCATGCAGTTCGGCATCAAAGCCGCCAACTACCCGCTGATTCCCGAAGATTTCGAGCGCAACAAGCTGCCGCCCGAACTCCTGAATCACCGCAGCAAGCTCTTTGGCCTCACCATCGGCGCGGACCGCCTGTCGCAAATCCGCCAGGAACGCCGCCCCAACAGCCGCTACGCCTCCATCGAAAACTGCCAGCACGAAATCGAGTCCGCCAAGCGCATGATGAAGCGCGAAGGTATCAAGTGGCTGGATTCGACCACCAAGTCCATCGAAGAAATCTCCACCATCATCCTGCAGGAAGTGCGCCTCGATCCGTCGTCCTACTGACCGGAACCGGCTCGGCGGCCACATTGCGGGATCGCCCGGTCGCGCCCACTGTCCAACCCTAATAAAACAAGGAGAGCCCCCGATGAAACGTAACCGACTCGGGCGTCGCGGCGGACTGCCGCGCGACGCCGAACAACTCCTGTGGCTCGCCAACGGCCTGGCCGATTCCAGCAGCCGCGCCGAAGACCACTTCTGGGACCAGCGCCTCGCCGACGCCGTGGATGGTCTCTTGCGTGCCGAGGACGAAGACGCCCTCAACACCGCCCTCGACCATCTCAGCACGGCCAGCACCCACGCCTACGACGAACTCGCCGACATGATCGAATCGCGGGCCGAAGGGGCGCTCAAGTCCGACGATCAGTACGACGTGCTGCTCATCACCGCGCCGGTCATGGCGTGGTCGCGCTACCGCATCCCGGCCACGTCGATCGCTGCCGCCGTCATGGCCAACCTGCGCGTCCATCTCAAGGCCCACGTGTTCGCCAAGGACGTCAAGCTCGCGCTGGCCGACTTCCTGTTCAGCCCCGACCAGTTACCCCAGGGCTATTGCGCCACCGCGGACTTCGCGACGCACCTGGGCAAAGCCGCCCAGAGCGACACCGACCTGCACATCAAGACCGACGACTTGCCGGAGACGGCCCAGTTCCTGTCCGACAACCGCTACCTGCTCGGCGCGGTGGTCGTGCCCAAGGGCGCCCAGATCTTCCGCTGGCAGGAAGAAGACTGCACACGCGAACAAGCCCTCGAACAATGGCGTGCCCAGGGCGGCGCATGCATCGCCCCGCTGCTCACCGGCTGCGCCTTCGAAGTGGTGCTGCCCAACGCCTACTTTGCGGCCAGCCGCGAAGCCGACAAAGCCTCGCGGCCCTACTCCATCCAGGCCTCCGCAGCCTTCCTATCCACCACCCTCGACGCTCCGGCTGCCGGTCTGCGCGCCGTGGTGGCGCCCTTCTTCGAGCGTCAGGTGGAAGAATTCCGGATCGGCTTCACGCTGCGCGGGCAGAACGAAGTGGTGCACGGCGTGGTGTGGCCGCTGCTCGGCGCCGAAGACGAAAGCAGCGAAACCCTCGGCGAAATCGAAGCCACGCTGCAGGCCTGCGGCATCACCGACATCCTGGTGCTCGACAACGAATTCCCGATGGAATACTGCGACGACTGCGGCGCACCGATGTATCCCTCGCCGGAAGGCGAAGCCGTGCACGCCGAGCTGCCGGAAGAGCAAGCCGAGCAGATGCCCAAGCACCTGCACTGAAGCATGACGGGCGGGACACCTCCCGCCCGGCTTTTCCCCAATCCGGAAACCCCCGACCCGGAGACCTCCATGACCCGCAAGATCGAAAAAACCGACGCCGAATGGCGCGCCCAGCTCTCGCCCGAGGAATACCAGGTAACCCGCCAGAAGGGAACCGAGCGGGCCTACACCGGCCGCTACTGGGATTGCCACGAAGCGGGCCAGTACAAATGCACCTGCTGCGGCGCCGAGCTGTTTTCGTCCGAACACAAGTTCGACTCGGGCTGCGGCTGGCCCAGCTTCTATGCCCCGGCGGCCCCCGAGAACGTCGAGGAAGCGGTCGATCGCAGTCACTTCATGGTGCGCACCGAAGTGCTGTGCCACAACTGCGGCGCCCACCTCGGCCACGTATTCGAGGACGGCCCTGCTCCCACCGGGCTGCGCTACTGCATCAACTCGGTGTCGGTGAAACTCGACCAGGATTCGGACGCCGGGACCGAGGCACCGGACAAGCCCTAAGGCAGCATCGCGGCCAAGGTCTTGGAGCGGAAATCCCGCCGGAACAGCACCGCCACGATCACCGTGGTGATCGCTGCGAAAACCCACGGCTGCACAAACCAGAAGACCGCGGCCAGACCGAAGTAATAGGCCCGGATGCCGCGGTTGAACTCGTCACCCGACAGCGCATTGATTTTCGCAAAGCGCTGTGCGTAAGCCTCGCTGCCCTCGCCCGGCGGCGGCGCCGCACCGACCAGCAGCGACAGCATGTTGAACTGGCGCAGCGACCAGGTGAACTTGAAATAGGCCACGATGAAAACGGTCAGCAGCAGGAGCAGCTTCACCTCCCACACATCCCGCGACACATGGCGGGCGAAGGGCAGATCCGAAGCCGCGTCGATCAGCTTGTCCATCGTTCCGAGCAAGGCCAGCAGACCGGCGATCACGTAGATCGTCGTGTTGGCATAAAAGGACACGCTCTGCATCAGATTGCCGATCAGTGCCGCGTCCCCCACCCGCGCCTCCCGCCGCAACAACTGCCGCCCCCATTCCAGGCGGTAATGGTGGCTCGCCCCAAGCAGGCCGCGCATGCTGCCAAGGGGCCCGTGCTCGACGATCCACCCATACCCTGTCCAGCAAGCGAAGAACCAAGCCAGCGCAACCCAGTCTGCCAGCGCGAAGGCCGACAGCCACTCGCCGCTCATAACCGCGCCTCCAGCAGAAAATCGCGGATCGGCGCGATCTGCGCGGCATCCATCAGAACCGGCGCATGCCCCACGCCCGGCACTTCGAAAACTTGCGCCTTGGGGCCGCGGCCGGCCATCTGCACGGCAATGTCGTGAAGAAGCAGATCGGACTCGGCCCCGCGCACCACCATCGTCGGGCAGGCAATGGCGTCATAGACCGGCCACAAGCTCACGTCGGCCAGGATCGGCGTCTTGCGGAAGGGATCGCCGATGCCCGGGTCGTAGCGCATCGCCCAGCCGCCATCGACTTCCTTGAGGGAGGTTTCGGACAAGTGCCGCCACTGGGCGTCGGAGAGTCTGCCGAAGGGCGCACTGACCTCGCGGATATAGGCCTCGCCCGCCTCGTAGCTCGGAAACACGGGCGCCTTGCCCACGTATTGACCGATGCGCCGGAGCGAACTGGCCGTCACCACCGGCCCCACGTCGTTGAGCACCAGCCGACGGATGGGATTCTCGGGCATGCTGGCGATCAGCATGCCGATCAGCCCGCCCATTGAGGTGCCGACCCAATGCACCGTTTCCACGTCGAGCCGGGCGATCAGTGTGATCATGTCGGCAACGTAGGTGGGCAATTGGTAATCGTCCTTCACCGCCAGCCAGCCGCTGCGGCCGCGCCCGACCACGTCCGGGCAGACCACCCGATAATGGGGTGCCATGGCCCGCGCCAGATCGTCGAAATCCCGCCCGTTGCGGGTGAGTCCGTGCACACAGACCAATACCCGCGGATTGTCGGGATCGCCCCACTCGGTATAGGCCATGCGATGAAAACCGTGGGCGCCGATGCACTGGACGTCGCGGAAGCGGGGCTCGGCTATGACGGGCTGCGGCGGCGAAGCCGGCGGCTGCGGCGTGGGTTCCGGAACAGGCGCCGTGGCAGGCGCGCCGGCGAAAAACTGGCGGAGGGCGGCAAGTAGGCTCATGGTCGGTCGGAAGCGTCTGGAAAACAGATGGGGCAAGCATAGCATCCGCTGCCGGCCAACCGGATCAACGCCCGTGCCAGTAACGGGGCGCCAGCGCGCGGGCGGTTTCGAGTCGGGGCTCGCCGGCGCCGAGATGGACGATCACCGCCCCGCCGGCGTCGGTGCGCGCCATCGCCGTGCCGGTGGCCGACCAGCGCGCCCACACCTCCGGGTTGGGATGCCGGAAGCGGTTGCGGTAGCCCACCGGAAAGATCACCCAGCGTGGCTCGGTCGCGGCAATGAAGGCCGGCGTCGAGGATGTGCGGCTACCGTGGTGCGGCACGACGAGCACATCGCTGGCAAGGCTGGAGGCATCCCGGCCAAGGAGTGCGGTTTCGGAAGCGGCTTCGATGTCGGACGTGAGCAGCAGGCGCCGCCCCGCCGCCTCGATGCGCAACACGCACGCCACCTCGTTGGTCTTGCGCGGCGCGGCGCCCTCGCCGGCCGCCAACGGATGGAGCACCGCAAAACGCACCCCGTCCCACTCCCACTTCAGGCCAGCGACGCAAGACCGATGCCGCGCACCGGCAATCAGACGCACCGGGTGGTTCTCGGGCAGGGAACTCATCACCGCCGCCACTGGAATGCCGGTCAGCACCGCCTCGGCGCCGCCCGCATGGTCGTTGTCCTGATGGGTGACGAGCAGCGTGTCGAGCCGGCGCACACCGGCCGCCTTGAGGTAGGGCAGCAGAATGCGCTCACCGCTGTTGGCATCGGCCGAGAACGCGGGGCCGGTGTCGTAGATCAGATCCCGACCGGCAGTCTGCACATGCACCGCGAGCCCCTGACCCACATCGAGAACGGTCACCTTCGCCTCACCGGGCGCCGGCCGGGGAGGCGCCCACGATACCAGCGGGACGAGCAGCGTCAGCCCAAGCCAGCGTGCCGGGGTTCCCCTCGGCATCAAGGCCCAGAGACAACCGAGGGTCGCAAGCACCGCGAGAGCCGGCGGTGGCGCCGCCTGCTGCCAATAGGCCCAGGGCAGCTCGGACAACCAACGCACCGGCAACATGGTCAGTGAGAAGGCGGCGTGGGCCAGATCAGCCAACATCTGCAGCGGCAGGATCGCGTAGCCGATGGCCAGCGGCGTAACGATGAAACTGACCAGAGGAATCGCAATCGCATTGGCCAAGGGCGACACCAGCGAGAACTGCTGGAACAGCACCAGCAACGCGGGGATCAGTCCAAGGGTGATCGCCCATTGGGTACGCAGCGCCTCGCGCATCCGCCCGTCCCGCGCCAGCCGTCCGTTGCCGACGAAGAACAGCAGCGCCACCGCACCGAAGGACAGCCAGAAACCTGCCGCCAGCACCGCCCACGGGTCGCACACCAGCACCACACCCAGCGCCAGCGCGAGCAGGCGGCTCGGCGCGATCTCCCTTCGCAGCACCAGGGCCAGCGCCACGCAGCCCAGCATGTAGAGCGTGCGCTGGGCCGGCACGCCCCAGCCGGCCAACAGACAGTAGAAAAAGGCCGCCCCGAACCCCGCCACCACCCCGGCCTGCCGGGCCGGCCAGCGTAGCGCCAGAAACGGGCTGCGGCGCCATATCCAGCTCACCGCACCGGCGAAAAGCGCAGCGATCATCGTCACGTGAAGCCCGCTGATCGCCACCAGATGCGAAATCCCCGTCCGTGCGAACACCCGCCACAGCTCCGGCCCGATCGCTCGCTGGTCGCCCACCGCCAGCGCCACCAGCACGCCGGCGTAAGGGCCATCCGGCAGCGCCCGGCGGAAGCGCGCCCGCACACCCTCGCGCAAGCGCTCGACCGTATTCATCACGCCAGGCACAAAGGCGTCGAGGCGGACGTTGTCGTCGGCCGGGCGCACATAGCCGGTCGCCCGGAGGCCCTGCTCCAGCAACCAGCCTTCGTAATCGAAACCGTGAGGATTGACGTTGCCGTGGGGCCGTTTGAGGCGCACGGTCAGACGCCAGCGCTCGCCGGCATGGATTTCCGGCAGACTGTGCCACTCGTCGTCGCGAAAGCCCTTATACCAAGCCAGTGAGATCGAACGCGGCAGTGGGGCCGCGCTCTCCTCCACCTCGAAGACGAAACGCAACCCGCGCTCGAAATCCTGCGGCAGGGATGTCACCACGCCGGTCACGCTTACATCGCGCCCTTCCCACTCCCCCGGCAACGCGTCGGCAAGGCGCAGCTCGGCCCGCCATGCGGCATAACTCCAACCGGCGGCAGCGGCGACAAACGCCAGCGCCAGACCCGACAGAAGCATCGCCGCGCCGCCCGGAAGCCCGCGACGCAACGACGCAGCCCAAGCCAGCGCCCCCATAGCCGCACCCACCCCAAGCACCGCCGCCATCTCCATTGACGACGGCAGCGCCGCTCCAAGCTGGCACGCAAGAATGCCGGCTGCAAATGCCATGACGATAATCCGCATAGCCCGCAATCTAGCCGAAAACCCGCTCGCCGTGCCGAAAACGCCAGGATGCAGGGAGTCGGTTAGAATCCCCCACAGAGACACGGGTCTTGTTCCCGGAGCAACCCGACAACACCATGCGACGACTGCTCAAGCGCTACCTGCCGAACCACGAGACGCTCGCCGCCAATCGCTGGCTCGCCCCTTTTGGCGACACCCTGTTTCATCCCCGCCTGTGGCACCTCAATCGTCACTCGGCGGCCGGGGCGGTGGCGGTGGGGCTCTTTTGCGGCCTGATTCCCGGCCCGCTCCAGATGTTGAGTGCGGCACTGTGCTGCGTCGCCTTCCGGGTCAACCTGCCGGTCGCGCTGGCCACCACGCTCTACACCAATCCACTCACCATCCTGCCGCTCTACGTTGCGGCCTTCGCCATTGGCGAATGGATTCTCGGCAACGGGACCGGACACTTCACGTCGCCCCCCGAATGGGGCGACACCAGCCTGTTCGGCTGGTTCGAGGCGCTGGCCGGATGGATGGCAGGGCTCGGTCGGCCCCTGTTTCTCGGACTCGTCGTACTGGCCTTCGGGCTGTCGATGGCAGGCTATCTGCTCACCCGCATCGTCTGGCGCGCCTACCTCATCCGCAGCTGGCGCAAGCGCCGGATCCGCGCATCTTGAAAATCGCCCGCCTCCTCGCACTGCTGCGCCGGCTGCTGCATCTGCACAAGCGGAAAACAGCCCCCCTTGCGCCTCCCAAGCGCCATAGCCAGCTGCCGCGCATCCTGCTGCGCATCTACTTCGCCGCGGGATTCCTGCTTGCCCTGATGGCCATTGGCACGGCCGGCTTCTATGTGGCCGGCGGCGCAGAAGCGAACCTGTCCGATGCTTTCTACATGACCATCATCACGGTCACGACCGTCGGCTATGGCGAAGTCGTCAAGATCGACGGCTTTGCCGAGCGCCTCTTTGCCGGCGTGATCGCCCTCGCCGGCTTCGGCGCGGTAACCTTTCTTTTCACCAGCCTGACCGTTTTCTTCCTTGAAAGCGACCTCGATTTCACCCTGCGGAGACGACGCATGGAAAAGCAGATTCGCAAGCTTCACGGCCATTACATCATCTGCGGTTTCGGTCGTGTCGGGCGCAACGTCGCCAACGAACTGACGGCCACCCACCGTCATTTCGTCGCCATCGATTCCGACGAAGCGGCCATGGAAACCCAGCGCGAACGCATGCCAGGCCTGGTTTATCTGGGCGGCGACGCCAGCGACGACGATCTCCTGCTCTCCGCCGGCATCCAGAACGCGCAAGGCGTGTTCGCCGTCACCGGCGACGACAGCCGCAACCTGATGATCGTGTTCACCGCCAAGCAGCTCAATCCGCACACCCGTGTCGTGGCCCGCTGCCATGAGGTGCGCAATGCCGAAAAATTACGCAAGGCGGGCGCCGACAGCGTGATTTCGCCGGACTTCACCGGCGGCATGCGGATCGCCTCCAGCATGATCCGGCCTCATGTCGTGTCTTTCCTCGACGAGATGCTCCGTTCCGAACTCAAGCTACGCCTGGAAGAAGTGCGGGTGCCCGACCACTTCGAGCCGCGCGCGCTCGACACCCTGCGACTGCGCAGCCCCAACTACGTGTTGCTGGCGGTGCGCAGCCACGGCAACGTGGTCTTCAATCCGCCCAAAGACTTCATGCTCGAACGCGGCCAGCACGTCATCGCCATGGCCTCGCCCCTCGGCCGTCAGGAACTCGAAAGCGCATTGATGCCCGAATAGGCGCCCACGCCGGTTTCAGGTGCCCGAAATGGCAATGCCCCGAAACGGCCTTGCGTCGCGGGGCATTGCGGACAATGCGGACAAAACGCGCCGGGACGCGGCGCCTCAGATACGGAAGTGGGACACCTCGTCGCGCAACTTCTGGGCCAGACTTTCGAGGCGGTGAGCGGTTTCGGCGGTTTCCCTGACTTCGGCGCTATTCTGCTCGGCCATCTGGGCAATCCGCTCGACGTTGCGGGCGATCTCGGTACTCGCCGCGCCCTGCTCGCGCAGCGCCGCCGAAATATCGGCGACCGCACCGACCACCTGAGTCGCACCCGCATGAATCTGCCCCATCGACGTGCCCGCCGCGCCGGCCAGCACCACGCCCTCCTGCACCCGCACGACGCCATCCTGCATCGTCTCCACGGCGCGGCCGGTACCGCTCTGGATAGCGGCCACCATGCCGGTGATCTCGCCGGTAGCCTTGGCCGTCCGTTCGGCGAGTTTGCGGACTTCGTCGGCCACCACCGCAAAGCCGCGCCCGCTTTCGCCTGCACGGGCCGCCTCGATGGCGGCATTGAGGGCAAGCAGATTGGTCTGATCGGCAATGTCCTTGATCGAACTGACTATCGTGGAGATACGTGCCGACTGATCGCCCAGATTCTGAATGACCGTCGCCGAATCGCGCACCGACGTAGCGATGCGCTCCATCTCGGCCACCGTTTTCGCCACGACCGAGCCCCCTTCGGCAGACAAGCGTCCAGACGCCGACGAAATACCTTCGGCTGCGGAGGCACTGCTGGCAATCTCTTCGATGCCCACCGTCATTTCTTCGACCGCCGCCGCCATGCTCGAAGCGGCCTCGCTCTGCTGCTCGGAGCCGTGCGACACCCGTGAAGCCGAATTGGCCAACACCTCGGCCGCTCCCGACACATCGTCGGCACCGGACTGGACTTTGCCGATCACGTCGGCAAAGGAGCCTGCCATTTCGTTGAACTGCTCGGCAACCCGACGAAGTTCGTCGTGGGCCGAGAAATCGATGCGGGTGCGCAGGTTTCCGGATGCCAGATCTCGCGCACCGGCCCGTAGCTCCTGCACCGACTGCATCACCGCCAGACAAAAGGCCATCGAAAGATAGAGGAGCACCAACACGGCAACCACCGCGAGCGCAGTATCGATGGCAAAGGCGCGCTTCAGACCGGTAAGCCGGGCGACCAGCAGACTCTGCACCCCGGGGATGAGCTCATCGTAGGTTTTCGCATAAACCATCTCTATGGCCTGGGTGGCCATCTCGAAGTAGGCGGACGCCGGCATCTCGAAATCGCCCTTCAGGATGTGTTCCTGAAGCTGTTCGATCACCTTGGACGTCACCGCATTGAAATCCTGCCCGAGCCGGTCGAGGGACGGCTTGACTGCCGGATTGGCCTCCGCCGCCCGCTTCAGATTTTCGTTGAAGTCGGACAGCGCCATGTTCAGCTCGCCAAGCTGGGAACTGATGTCGAAATGGCGCTGCTCGTCGATCGCCTTGGAGGCCAGCACCCCGGTACCCATGGCGCGCAGGCGGCCGAGCCGCTCGGAGACGTCCGGCACACGACGCGTCACGTTGTCGATAAGGTAATAACTGTCCGCCGAAGGATCGAGGGTCAGGTTGTTTTCGTCGCCCAGATCGTGCAAAGCCTGGATGGCCTTGCGGATCAAGGCGGTGTGCGCAAACAGATTGTCGCGGGGCTTCATTTGCAGCCCGCCGGATTGGAGTGCCGCCCATCCGGCAGAAACTTCCTGCCAGCTCTTGACGGCGGTCGGCGAGGACACGGTCGCAAGCGCACGCTCGGCATCCTTCACCGCGGCGGCGAGTTCTCCCGCCTTTTTCTGGAGAGCCGGCGCCATGGCCTCGTTGCCATTGAGCACCCCGGCCGACAAGCCCCGATGTTGTTGGGAGAGCTGGATGACCTTGAGCAAAAGAGGAACCCGCAGCAGCCCTTCCTCTTCTTTTTCGGCGAAATCGACGTTTTCGCGCAGGGATATGGCCAATTGGAAAAGCAGGAATCCAATCACCAGAAAAGCAATGCTCCCCAGCAACGTAAACTTCGCCGGGTAGCGCATACGGTTAAGCATCGCGACCGCTGGCGCAAATAGGATTTTCATGATCTCTCCGCGAAGGCTCTCCGGCAAGATCGACGTGTCTTGCGCGCTTGGAACCTTATCGGTCACCCCACCGCCAAACTTGAGGATGCCATTCGGCTTTTACAGTTCGCCGTCCAAGTGGGCCTTACCGCCCGTTTGGATGGCGCCTGGCGGCCAAGACCGCCCAAACGGCGGATCAGTCGCCCAAGCCGAGCACGCCGTCGCGCAATTGCAGCACGCGGCTGGTGCGTGCCGCCAGTTGGGGATCGTGGGTCACGATCACAAAGCCGGTGCCTTGCTCCTCGGCCAGTTCGAGCATCAGCGCAAACACCTTTTCGGCGGTCTGACGATCCAGGTTGCCGGTCGGCTCGTCCGCCAGGACGCAGGCCGGCTTGGTAACCAGGGCACGGGCGATGGCGGCCCGTTGACGCTCGCCGCCGGAGAGTTCTCCCGGCGTATGGTCCAGGCGATGGCCCAGCCCTACCGCGGTCAGCGTTTCGGCGGCGCGGGCAAGCGCCTCCTCACGCTTCATGCGCCGCACGAAAAGCGGCATGGCGACGTTCTCAAGGGCCGAGAATTCGGCCAACAGGTGATGAAACTGGTAAATGAAGCCCAGCGATTCGTTGCGCAAGCGGCCTCGCTCGGCGTCCGAGATCGTCGAAAAATCCCGGCCGAGCAGTTTCACTTCCCCTGCCGACGGCACGTCCAGGCCACCCAGCAGATGCAGCAGCGTGCTCTTGCCGGAACCGGAAGTTCCGACCACCGCCACCCGCTCGCCCGGCGCTACCGACAAGCTCACGCCGCGCAGCACCTCCACCGCGTCGGCCCCTTCACGGAAGGACTTGGACAAGCCGCGGCACTCGATCACCGGCCCGCTCATAGACTGCTCATTCATAACGCAGCGCCTCCGCCGGGTTGAGCCGCGACGCCCGCCAGCTCGGATAGAGCGTCGCCACCAGAGTCAGCACGAAGGAGACCACGGTGATCGAAATCACATCGGACCACAGCAGCTCGGAGGGCAGGTCGGAAATGTAATAGACGTCCTTGGCCAGGAACTGCACGCCGAAAGCCCGTTCGATGGCCGGCACCACCACATCGATGTTGAGCGCCAGGGTCACGCCGCCCAGCACCCCGATCGCCAGCCCGATGAAGCCGATCAGCGCCCCCTGAATCACGAAAATGCCCATGATCGAACCGGGGCTGGCCCCCAAGGTACGCAGAATCGCGATGTCGGCCTGCTTGTCCTGAACCGCCATCACCAGCGTCGACACAATATTGAAGGCCGCCACGGCGACGATCAGCAGCAGGATGATGAACATCACGTTCTTCTCGATCTGCACCGCACGGAAGAAATTGGCGTGGCTGCGCGTCCAGTCCGAAACCTGAGCATCCGCATCCACGTAGCGCATCAACTCGCGGGCCACCCGCGGCGCCGCGAAAAGATCGTCGAGCTTGAGGCGCACCCCGGAAACGCGGTCTTCCATGCGGTAGAGCGTCTGGGCGTCCTGCATATGGATGAGCGCCAGGCTGGAATCGTATTCGTACATCCCCACCTCGAATATGCCAACCACCCGGAACTGCTTGAGCCGCGGCAAAATCGCCGCCGGCGTCACCAGCCCCTGAGGCGCGATCAGTGTCACCTTGTCGCCCATCGCCACCCGCAAGGCCCGCGCCAGATCGGCCCCCAACACGATGCCGAAGCCGCCCGCCTGCAAGTCGTCGAGACGCCCGAAGCGCATGTGCTGGGCGAAATCCGCCACCTTGTCCTCCGCATCCGGCAGCACCCCGCGCACCAGCGTGCCGCGCACCGTCTGATCGAAGGACAGCATCCCCTGAGCCTGCACGAAGGGCGCCGCCGCCTTGACGCGGGGATGCTTCGACGCATCGTCGGCCACCCGTTGCCAGTTGCCCAGCTCGCCGTCGAAACCGCTGATCTGCACATGGGACGCGACGCCGAGAATGCGCGTGCGCAGTTCCCGCTGAAAGCCGTTCATCACCGACAACACGACGATCAATGCCGCCACGCCGAGCGCGATGCCCAACATGGAAACCAGCGAAATGAATGAAATAAAGCGATTTCGACCCTGCGCGCGCCGCTTGGAGCGGGTGTAGCGCAAGCCGACGAGAAACTCATAGGACATCGAATGGGAACCGGAGACGCGAAAACGCCGGCACGCGGCGAAGAGCCGCATTGTGCCGCAGATGAGGAGCCGCGGAAAACGAAGATGTAAGCGACTGCTGCCGGATCGCCGCCGCCAAGCGCGACGTAATCACGCCAGCCGCCACGCCGGGCAGGTCATAATCCGCATCCCGACCCTCCTTTTCCGGAAATCCAGGATGCGCCTCCTCTTCCGCCGCGCCGCAGTCGCCCTGTCCGCCCTGCTCTGCACGCCGGTCATGGCACTGACCGCCACCGTGACCGAGGGCGGCGATCTCCACAGCCAAGCGCATTTCATGTCACCGCGCATCGCCACCGTCCATCGTCTGAGCACCGTCGAAGTGCTGGAGCAGCGTCGGGACTGGGTTCGCATCGAGATCGACGGCAACCGCAGCGGCTGGATTCCGGAACACAAGCTGAGCATCGCCACCGCACCACCCGCCGGCAGCGCCGTCACAGGCGCCGCCGCCAGCGGCCCGGGCGCCATTCCGGGCGCCTCGCGCATGATTCCGCGCAGCAGCCCGCGCGCCTCCAACCACGCACTGATCCTGACCCTCGGCGACGCCGCGGCCGCCGATGCCGAATCCGCCACCGCCATCGCCCGCCTGATGGGCGTACCCGACGCCAACATCCGCCAGCCGACGGCAGCCCAGCTCGACGCCGACGGCCTGCGCCAGGCGCTGGCCGGCCTCGACGCCCGCCTCGGCAACGACGACCGCGCCTTCATCTACCTCGCCGGCGACGGCACCCGCCCGCGCCGCGACGCCCCGTGCGGCGACGCAATCCTCACCGCAGACCGGGAAGCCTTCGGCCTTACGGAATTCGCCGGCTATATCCGCAGCCTCGCCCGCAAGGTCGACAAGCTCGTGGTCATCGTCGATGCCGGACGCGGCAACGGTGCCGCCCGCGGATTCAGCGGACGCTACACCCCCGACACCGCGGCCTGCAGCGGCGACGCCCTGCCGACCGCCGCCCGCAACGTACTGACCCTCACCGCCAGCCACAGCGGGCAGAACGCCTTCGCCGACGACAAGGGCGGCATCGCCACCCAGGCGCTGCGCACCTGTCTCGACGATCAGCCTGCCTCCGGACTCGTCACCGGCGACGACTGGCGCCACTGCGCCCAAACCCGCATCGACGCCCGCCTCGCCGGCAGCGGCGCCCGGCAGACCCTCACCCTCGGCGGCAACCCGGCCCTGATCCCCGCCCCGACCCTCGCCGGCAGCGGCCCCACCGACCCGCGCAAACTGCTCCAGACCATCCACGAACAACGCAGCGAACGTCGCAGCGTCAGCCTCGCCGGCCTGCGCACCGGCTACCGGGCGGACGACACGCTCCGCGTCACCGTCAGCGGGCCGGCGACCCGCGCCCCCCACCATGCCTATCTCTACCTGCTGGCCGCCGGGGACAGCGGCTTCACACTGCTTCACCCCGGCCCTTCGGCGCCCGCCGAACGCTTCGACGGCAATCGGACGGTAAACGTGCCCCTCCGCGAACTCGCCGGCGGCGGCCGTCAGCGGCTGCTCGCCATCGTCGCCGACAGTCCGCGCAACTTCCTGCGCGCCGGCTTCAGCGGCGCCGGCAACGTCGCCACCGCCCCGGCCGACGCCCGGACCCTGCGCGACCTGCCACTCGAAATCCTCGGCGGCGACACCAGCCTCGTTTGCCAGCGCAGCGAAACCCGCAACCTCGGCCCAACCCAGGCCCGGCAATGCTCGACGGCCTTTGGCGCCGCCATCGCCGACATCGCAATCACCCCCTGACCCGCCGGGCGGTTCGCCGGCCGCCCCGTGCTAGACTCGCATCCCGGATTTTCACCGTTCAATCCGGCACTTGCCGGAACACCCACCCTCGCCATCGATGCAGTTCCACCTCGTTTTGCCCGGCCTTGCCTGGCACCGGCCCGCCGACGCGCCCGACCTGCCGGCCCTCGCCAACCTGCTCGGCCACGCCAGCCACGCTTGGCAGCCCGCAGTCACCCTCGAAAGCTGGCTCGCCCGGCACTTTGGCGCCAACCTCGACCGCCTGCCTTATGCCCAACTGCGCCGCAGCGGCGAAACCGCCCCGCCGCGGCCCGACGCCCATTGGCTGTGCTGCGACCCGGTGCATCTGCACTTCGCCCGCGAACGGCTGCTTCTTGCCGACGCCTCGGGCCTCGCCATCACCCGCGACGAAGCCGATGCCCTGATGGCCGGGTTGAACGCGCTCTTCTCCGACATCGGCCACTTCGAAGCCCCTGCCCCCGATCGCTGGTACGTCGCCCTGAACGAAGAGCCGCGCCCCTTCTTCCACCCGCTGGCCGACGTCAATGGCCGCCCCGTGGAGCTCTTTCTGCCCGAAGGCGAGGACATCGCCCGCTGGGCGCGCCTCGCCAACGAACTCGAAGTGTGGCTCTACAACCATCCGGTCAACGCCGCCCGGGAAGCCGCCGGACAGCGCATCATCAACGGCGCCTGGCTGTGGGGCGCCGGCCCGCGCGAACTGCGCCTGCCGACACCGACCGGCCAGATCCAGGCCGACCAGCCCTTCGCCCGCGGCCTCGCCCGCCACGCCGGCCTCGAAGCGCAGCCGGCCGACCGTTACCGCGACGGCACCGCGCTGGCGGTCGTCGAGCGCCTCCAACGCCCGGCACTGCACTTCGACACCGCCGCCTGGCAGGCCGCCCTCGGCGAACTCGAAGCAGACTGGTTCGCCCCGCTGCTTGCGGCCCTGAAGGCGAAAAAGATCCAGCGGCTGCGCATCAGCGCCCCCAGTGACAAACACAATCTGGAACTCGACATCGTCGCCTCCGGCCTGTGGAAGTTCTGGCGCAAACCTCGGCCCCTGGCCGCCCTCCTCGCCACAGCGCCGCCACCGAATCCGCAGAACCCATGACCCGCATCCTTCCCCGTCCGGCGCCGACCCGCGCCGTCACCCGGCTGATCGAAGCCGGAACGCACCCGCTGCTGGCCCGCATCTATGCCGCCCGCGGCATCGAAAGCCGCGAGCAACTCGACTACAGCCTCAAATCGCTGCTCCCGCCGACCCAACTCAAGGGCGTGCATGAAGCCGCCCAGATCCTCGCCGACGCCATCGAAGCCGGCGCACGGATGCTCATCGTCGCCGACTACGACTGCGACGGCGCCACCGCCTGCGCGGTGGGCATCCGGGCGCTGCGGGCCTTCGGCGCCGACGTGGGCTACCTCGTGCCCAACCGCTTCGAATACGGCTACGGCCTCACCCCGGCCATCGTCGAGCTGGCCGCAGGCCTCGAGCCCGACCTGCTCATCACCGTCGACAACGGCATCGCCAGCGTCGAAGGCGTGGCCGCCGCGCGGGAGCACGGCATCGCCACCGTCATCACCGACCACCACCTGCCCGGCGACGTGCTGCCCGACGCCGACGTGATCGTGAATCCCAACCAGCCCGGCTGCGATTTTCCGAGCAAGGCCCTGGCCGGCGTCGGCGTCATGTTCTACACCATGCTCGCCCTGCGGGCCGAGCTGCGCGAGCGGGGCGCCTTCGCCGGCAAGACCGAGCCCAATCTGGCCGAACTCCTCGACCTCGTCGCCCTCGGCACCGTCGCCGACGTGGTCAAGCTCGACCACAACAACCGCATCCTCGTTTCGCAAGGCCTCCAGCGCATGCGCGCCGACCGCATGCAACCGGGCATCCGCGCCCTATTTGCCGCCGCCGGGCGCGACGCCGCACGGGCCACCACCTTCGACATGGGCTTCGCCCTCGGCCCGCGTCTCAACGCCGCCGGCCGTCTGGCCGACATGTCGCTGGGCATCGAATGTCTGATCACCGACGACATGAGCCGCGCCCTCAACATCGCCCAGGAACTCGACACCCTCAACCGCGAACGGCGCAGCATCGAAGCCGGCATGCAAGAAGAAGCCATGACCGGGCTCGACGCCATCGACCCCGGCAGCCGTGCCAGCCTCACGCTGTTCGAACCCGAGTGGCACCAGGGCGTCATCGGCATCCTCGCCGGACGCATCAAGGAGAAATTCCATCGCCCGACCGTTGCCTTTGCCCGCGGCAACGAGGGCGAACTGAAAGGCTCGGGCCGCTCGATCCCCGGTCTGCACCTGCGCGACGCGCTCGACCTCGTCACCAAGCAGGCGCCGGACCTGATCCTCAAATTCGGCGGCCACGCGATGGCCGCCGGCCTGACCATCCGCGAAACCGATCTGGCCCGCTTCGAGCAGGTTTTCGAAGCCGTGGTCACCGGCCTCATCGACCCGGCCGACCTTACCCGCAGCCTCGAAACCGACGGAGCCCTGGAAGACAGCCTCTACAGCCTCGAAACCGCCCGCCTGCTGGAGCGCGAAATCTGGGGCCAGGGCTTCGCCGCCCCCATCTTCGACGACACTTTCCGCGTCGAAAACCAGCGCATCCTGAAAGACAAACACCTCAAATTGCAGCTTCGCAAAGGCCACACCCGCATTGACGCAATCCAGTTCAACCACGCCGACCCTGCCAGCCCGTCGATCCACGCCGTCTTCCGGCTGGCGGTCAACGAATACAACGGCGTGTCGAGCATCCAGCTGATGCTGGAGCATTTCGAAGCCGCATAGCCTGTCGGCGGACAGTGCCGGGACAATAAAAAACCCCGCATCGCTTGCGGGGTTTTTTATTTGTCGGCGCGCTGGAAACCCGGAGCCCCAACGCCTATCGGGGCGTTCGAGACAGCGGACAACCGGTGGTCAGGCGCCCGGGGACTTTTCGGGCTCGGCGGCAGGCGGCCTGTGCTGCCCCGCTTCATTGGCCCCGTCCGGCGCCTCATCTCTGGAATCATGTTTGCGCAAGCGCTTTTCTTCCTGCTTGCGTTTCTTCTCCAGCTCGCGCTGACGTTTCTCGAACGAATAATTAGGCTTGGCCAAAAGGCATTTTCTCCCATCGTGTGCACGGCATCGGGTCGGCCTCTGGCCTCCCTACCAAGCAAAACCGCCGGCGCACGGCCGGCGGACATTGTGTTCGCTCAGTAGCGACCGCCGCCACCACCGAAACCGCCACCGCCGGGACCGCGACGACCGCCACCGCCGCCGCCGAATCCACCGCCGCCACCGGGGCCGCGGCGAGCACCGCCGCCACCACCGAAACCGCCGCTGCGGGGCTCCTGGGGCCGGGCTTCATTGACGGTGAGATTACGACCGTCGACGTTCTTGCCGTTCAGACCCGAAATTGCCGCCTGCGCTTCCTGTTCCGACCCCATTTCAACAAAGCCGAAACCCTTGGAGCGACCGGTTTCCCGATCCATGATCACCTGGGCAGAAGCCACGGTGCCGAAATCGGCAAACATCTCTTCAAGATTGCTCTTGTCTACGCTGTAAGCCAGATTGCCTACGTAAAGCTTAGTACCCAATTGACGTGCTCCAAGAAAGGATGAGGCGGCCATGAAGCGGTCCGCGCACTTACACAATAGCAAGGCAATTCACCCGCGTCGAATGTTTTTGTGCGCAGCAACGATCCGTATTGGCCAGTCGCCGATCCGGGGCAAAAGGAGTTTGCGAGACCGCTCACGACAAGGCTGCCGCGGCTCCCCCGACAAGCACGATCAACAGCGGAACCACCACGAAATACAAGCACATAAGCCGGCGCAGCCGGGAGCCCGATCCAGTCAGGCCCATGTAGTGCCGGATCACCAGCTGTCCCTTCACGGCGACGATCAAGGCGACCAGCCCAGCCGTCACCCCGGTAGATGCCAGTCCCTCGCCGAGCCACGCGCTGCCCAGCGTCAGCGCCACCAGGCCCAGCCACACCCAGGTCACCCGACGCGCCTGCCTATCCATCGTTGCGGCCCTCATCGGACAACATAAAGCAGCGGAAAAATCACGATCCACGCCAGGTCGGTCGCGTGCCAGTAGAGCGTGGCCGCCTCAAGCCCTTCGTGGTCCTCGGGGCTATAGGCGCCGAAGCCCGTGCGCAGGATCGCCCAGATCAGCCCAAGGCAGCCCCACACCACATGCACCAGATGATTGAAGGTCAGATAGTAGTAAATGGCGACGAAACTGTTGCCGGTGCCGAGCACGCCGTGGTCCACGTTCCAGCTGAACTCATAGGCCTTGATCGCCAGAAATCCGATTCCGCCCAGCAGAGTCCCGATCAGCCAGTTGCGTGCCGCGACGGAGTCGTTTCGACGGATCGCCAACAGGGCGCGCACCGCGAAATAGCCGCTGGTGAGCATCACCACGGTGTTCCACACACCCGAAGCCGTGTTAAGCATGCCGGGGCCGCGGTGAAAATCCTCGGGATGCACCCATTTGAACCAGGCATAGGCGAGGAACATCAATGCGAACTCGGTCAGTTCGCAGAGGATTCCCACCCAGATGCCCCGGTTTCCGGGCACCCGGCCTTCCACGACCGGGTCGCCGGGCGGGGCTGTCATTGCCAGTTGCATCGCACGCCTCCATGCAGGATTCGAGCCGCCAATCTACCGATGTGGGCCGCTGCCCGAACGGCACAGTTTTGCAGTATTCCAGCCGACCCAGAATTAATTTTCCGCTTGATGGCGATCAATGAAAAAGGCCGCCCGCGTTGCCACGGACGGCCCTGAGTTGTGCGCGCATGGCGCCCGGATGACTACTTCGATTCGGCGTTCGGATTGAGGAAACCGCGCATCAATTTGGTGAGCTGGGGCATCACGACCCAGGTCATGGTCACCACGATCAGGGCGGTGAAGATGGCGGTGCGCGGCAAAAAGGGCAGCCCCTGCAAATAAGGCAGCACGAACCACAGAAAGAACGACACGGTCGGGAAGATGCCCATCCAGGTCACCAGCGCCATGCGTGCCCGCGGGGGGTGCATGGAGGCAGGCACCACGGTCGG
>CALMXT010000092.1 GCA_937871125.1 uncultured Zoogloea sp.
GCCCGGTTTGCTGAATAGGCAGCAGCCCCCGCACAGCGCTGTTTGCGGCGCAACACAGGTTAGTGAAAAGTTTTTGCAATACATTGTTTTTGAATGAGTTTTTTGCTGGCACGGTAGCTGCTAAAGAAGAGTCAGGGTGCCGCGTCCGGCACATTGCAAACCGTAGAGGTGAATCCATGAGCAAGAAAGTGAAAGTCGTCGCCGTATCCGGTGGCCTGCAACGTCCGTCTCGCACGCTGACCTTGGTCGAAGCGCTGATCGAGGCGCTGGGCGAACGTGCCGCCATCGAAACCCGCCTGATCGAACTCGGCGAAGTCGGCCCCAAGCTGGCCGGTGCGCTCTACCCCAACCAGTTGCCCGCCGAGGTGCGCGACGACATCGCCGCCATCGAGTCGGCCGACTTCCTGATCGTCGCCAGCCCGGTTTACCGCGCCTCCTTCACCGGCCTGTTCAAGCACCTGTTCGACTTCGTCGACCACAACGCCCTCAACGACGTGCCGGTGCTCCTCGCCGCCACTGGCGGCAGCGACCGCCATGCGCTGGTCATCGATCACCAGCTGCGTCCGCTGTTCAGCTTCTTCCAGTCGCACACCCTGCCGATCGGCGTGTATGGCGCCGAGGCCGACTTCCAGAACTACCGGGTGACCAACCCGAGCCTGCAGGCCCGCATCGAACTGGCTGCCGAGCGGGCCGCGCCCTTCCTGCGTCCCCGTGCCGTGCTCGCCCGCCCCGAGCTGGCCGCCGCCTGACCGAATCGTCCATCCAAGGAGTGACCCCATGAGCCAGCAGAACATCAAATTCGCCTACTGGGTGCCCAACGTCAGCGGCGGCCTGGTCGTCAGCAAGATCGAGCAGCGCACCGGCTGGGACATCGACTACAACCGCAAGCTCGCCCGGATCGCCGAGCAGGCCGGCTTCGATTACGCCCTGTCGCAGATTCGCTTCACCGCCGGCTACGGCGCCGAATACCAGCACGAATCGGTGGCGATCAGCCATGCGCTGCTGGCCGCCACCGAAAAGCTGCGGGTGATCGCCGCGGTGCTGCCGGGCCCCTGGCATCCGGCGGTGCTGGCCAAGCAGATCGCCACCATCGACCAGCTCACCGGCGGTCGGGTGGCGGTCAATGTGGTGTCCGGCTGGTTCCGCGGCGAATTCCACGGCATCGGCGAGCCCTGGCTGGAGCACGACGAACGCTATCGCCGCTCGCAGGAATTCATCGAAGTGCTCAAGGGCATCTGGACCCAGGACAACTTCACCTACAAGGGCGATTTCTACCGTTTCCACGACTACACCCTCAAACCCAAGCCGTTGCAGCAGCCGCATCCGGAGATCTTCCAGGGCGGCAGCTCCCGCGCGGCCCGCGACATGGCCGCCCGCGTGTCCGACTGGTATTTCACCAACGGCAACACCGTCGAAGGCATCAAGGCCCAGGTGGATGACATCCGCGCCAAGGCGGCCGCCAACGGCCACTCGGTGAAGGTCGGGGTGAATGCCTTCATCATCGCCCGCGACACCGAAGCGGAGGCGAAGGCGGTGCTCCAGGAAATCATCGACAAGGCCGATCCGGAAGCGGTCAATGCCTTCGGCGACGCGGTGAAGCAGGCCGGCAAGGCCAGCCCGGAAGGCGAGGGCAACTGGGCCAAGTCCACCTTCCAGGATCTGGTGCAGTACAACGACGGCTTCAAGACCAACCTCATCGGCACGCCCCGGCAGATCGCCGAGCGCATCGTCGCGCTGAAGGCGGTGGGGGTCGATCTGGTGCTGTCCGGCTTCCTGCATTTCCAGGAAGAAGTGGCCTATTTCGGCGAAAAGGTGCTGCCGCTGGTGCGCGAACTCGAAGCCCGGGCCGCTGCCGTGCCGCAGCGCGAACTGGCCGACGCCACCGCCTGACGGAGCGCCGGCGATGAATCCGCTCGCTCAACGCGACAGCCAGCCTTCCAGCCTGCCGGGCTGGCTGCTGGAACAGGCCGCCGCCCGGCCGCGCGCCGTTGCGCTGCGTCACAAGCGTCTCGGCGTATGGCAGGAGCGCAGCTGGGACGCGCTGCGGGTCGAGGTCGGGGCGCTGGCCGGCGCCCTGAGCGAGCGGGGTTTTCGTCCGGGCTCGACGCTCACCCTCCTCAGCAATCCGCGCCCCGAAGCCGTGCTGCTGGCGCTGGCCGCCCAGTGGCTCGGCGGGGTGGCGGCGGTGCTCGATCCACGCGGCGAGACGGCGGCGCCGGATCTGCTGGCGGGCACGCCGGGCCGCGACTTCGTGTTTGCCGAAGGGCTGGCCGAGGTGGAACGGGTGCGCCGCGCCGGGCTGAGGCCGACCTTCCTCTTCTACGTCGATCCCCGCGGTCTGGCGGCCGATCCGGCCCCGGAACTGCTCGCCTATCCGGCGCTGCTCGCATCCGGCGGCGGACGGGTGCCGGCGCTGCTGGCCCGGCCCGCCGCGGTGGCTTTCGTGTTTTTGCGCCGGGGCAGCGACGGCGCGGTCGAAGAGCAGGGCATCGCCCACGCCGACCTGCTCCGCCAAGGGCTGGCGCTGGTGACCGGCGAGGGGCTCACCCACCGGGAGGAAGCCTTTGCCGCCCGGGCCTTTGCGGCGAGCGGGCAGGCCCGCTACCTGCTGGCGCCGTGGCTCGCCGCGGGCTTCTGCCTCAATTTTCCGGAAAGCCTGGAAACCCGCGACATCGACCGTCGCGAACTCGGGCCGACCCTGGTGGCCGGCACCGTGGAAACCTGGCTGCGCCTCGCCAACCTGGTGCAAGAGCGCTTGCCGGCGCCCGGCACGTGGCTGCGCCGCTGCATCGACCGCGGCCTCGATCCCCACGCGGACGGCCTGAGCCGTCTGCTGGGCCACTGGCTGGTGCGTCGCCCGCTGCGCGATGTGCTGGGCTTTACCCGGACCCGCGTGCCGCTGATCGTCGGCGAGCCCCTGCCCGAAACCTCGGCGCAGTTTTTCGCCACCCTGGGCATCGTCGTGCGCAACTGGACGGAGGCCGCCGAGTGGAAGGCGCAAGCCCGTCCCCCGCGGGCCGCCGGCCCGGTCGAGGGCGCCGCGCCGGCCTTCGAGCGCCGGAGCCTGTCGTCCGCGCCGGACGTTCAGCCGGTGTGAGTCAAGGAGATTTCATGAGCTTATCCGCAGCCCCGCTTCTCGAACTGGATCGCATCTCCCTGTCGTTCAAGGGCGTGAAGGCCATCACCGACATCAGCTTCGCGGTGGCGCGCGGCGAAATCTGCGCGCTGATCGGCCCCAACGGCGCCGGCAAGAGCTCGCTGCTCAACGTGATCAACGGCGTCTATCAGGCGCAGCAGGGTCGGGTGTGCTTCGACGGCGAGGTGCGCCGCCACATGCGGCCCCATCACGCCGCCGAGCGCGGCATCGCCCGCACGTTCCAGAACATTGCGCTGTTCAAGGGCATGACGGTGCTCGACAACGTGCTCACCGGGCGCAACCTCAAGCGCCGCAGCAGCTGGATCGAGCAGGCGCTGGGGATCGGCCGGGCCCACCGCGAAGACGACGTGCAGCGGCGCCGCGCCGAGGAAGTGATCGCGTTCCTGAACATCCAGGCGTGGCGCCAGAGCCCGGTGGGCACGCTGCCCTACGGGCTGCAGAAGCGCGTCGAACTGGCCCGGGCGCTGGCGGCCGAGCCCAAGCTGCTGCTGCTCGACGAACCGATGGCCGGCATGAATGCGTCCGAAAAGAAGGAAATGAGCCGCTTCATCGTCGAGATCAACCGGGAGTTCGGAACCACGGTGGTGCTCATCGAGCACGACATCGGCGTGGTGATGGGCATCTCCAGCCACGTGGTGGTGCTCGACTACGGCCGCAAGATCGGCGACGGCCCGCCCGATGAGGTGCGCGCCAACCCCGAGGTGATCGCCGCCTATCTCGGCACCCGTCACTGACGGCCCGATCCATTTTTGTCGCGGGAATTTCCCCGGCCGCCGGTCGGGGCGGGCCCGTGTCGCCCATACGAACGCAAACCACAGGGAAACCGGCATGGATTTCTTTCTCGAAGTGCTGATCGGCGGGCTGCTTGCCGGGGTGATGTATTCCCTCGTCGCAATCGGTTTCGTGCTGATCTACAAGGCCTCGGGCGTCTTCAACTTCGCCCAGGGCGCGATGGTGCTGTTCGCCGCGCTGACTTTCGTCAGTCTCGGCGAGCGCGGCGTGCCGTTCTGGATCGCCTTTCTCGTCACCCTGGCGACGATGCTGCTGCTGGCGCTGGCCGTCGAGCGGCTGGTGCTGCGGCCGCTGGTGAACCGCTCGCCGATCACCCTGTTCATGGCCACCCTCGGCCTCGCCTACATCACCGAAGGGGCGGCCCAGGCCTTGTGGGGCGCCCAGGTGCATGGCCTCGATCTGGGCATCGAGGATGTGCCGCTGGACTTCGGCGGGCTGCTCATCTCGCAGTTCGACCTGTTCGCCGCCGGCATGGCCGCCACCCTGGTGCTGGTGCTCTCGCTGCTGTTCAACAAGACCCGCATCGGCCTGTCGCTGCGGGCGGTGGCCGACGACACCCTCGCCGCCCAGGCCATCGGCATCCGCCTGAGCCGGGTCTGGGTGGCGGTGTGGGCGGTGGCCGGGCTGGTGGCGCTGATCACCGGGCTGTTATGGGGGGCGCGCCTCGGCGTGCAGTTCTCGCTCTCGCTGGTGGTGCTCAAGGCGCTGCCGGTGCTGATCGTCGGCGGCTTCTCGTCGGTGGGCGGCGCCATCGTCGGCGGCTTGATCGTCGGGGCGAGCGAGAAGCTGGCCGAGATCTACGCCGGCCCGCTGCTCGGCGGCGGGATCGAGAACTGGTTTCCCTACGTGCTGGCGATGCTGTTCCTGCTGGTCCGTCCGGCCGGGCTGTTCGGCGAGCGCGCCATCGATCGGGTTTGAACCCGGAAACCGCAGACGCGCCTTCGGGGGCCGCATCCCGTAGCGGTGTTGCCGGAGGCGGTCGGCCGCCTCCAACGGCTGCTTCCAGTTTGAAAGGATTCACTCATGCTTTATTCCGAAACCGGGCAATTCAGCACGCACTACGCGGCCGATCGCCGTCTGTTCCGGCTGCGTCAGGACCGCCTCGGGCTCGGCCTGCTGCTGGCCTTCGCGTTTGCCGCGGTGCCGCAGATCGGCAACGACTACTGGTTCAGCGCAATCCTGATTCCCTTCCTGGTGCTGTCGCTGGCCGGGCTGGGGCTCAATCTGCTCACCGGCTACGCCGGCCAGTTGTCGCTGGGCTCGGCGGCCTTCATGGCGGCGGGGGCGTTTGCCGCCTATAACTTCCTGCTGCGCATCGAAGGCTTGCCGCTGTTGGCCGGCCTGGCCCTGGGCGGACTGGTGGCGGCCTTGCTGTCGGTGGCCTTCGGCCTGCCCAGCCTGCGCATCAAGGGCTTCTACCTGATCGTGTCGACGCTGGCGGCCCAGTTCCTGCTGCCGTGGGCGCTGGTCAAGTTCGGCTGGTTTTCCAACTACAACGCGTCGGGGGTGATCGGTGCGCCGCCCCTGGAAGTGTGCGGCCTCGATCTGGCTTCGCCGGCCGGGCGCTATGTGCTGACCCTCGGCATCGTGGTGGCGCTGGCGTTTCTGGCCCGCAACATCGTGCACAGCGAACTCGGCCGCAACTGGATGGCCGTGCGCGACATGGACACCGCCGCCGCGGTGATCGGCATTCCGCTGGCCAAGACCAAGCTGCTGGCCTTCGCGATCAGCGGCTTCTATCTGGGCGTGGCGGGGGCGCTGTGGGCCTTCACCTACCTGGGCACCGTCGAGCCCCACGGCTTCGACCTGACCCGCTCGTTCCAGGTGCTGTTCATCATCATCATCGGCGGGATGGGCAGCATCCTCGGCAACTTCCTCGGGGCGGCCTTCATCGTGCTGTTCCCGCTGCTGCTCTCCAATCTGGCCGGCCTCGTGCCCGGCGGGCTGATCGATCCGGGCCAGCTGGAGAACATCCAGAAGATGATTTTCGGCGCGCTGATCGTCGTCTTCCTGATCCGCGAACCCGAAGGCCTGGCCCGCCTGTGGCAGCACTTCCGCGCCCGCGTCCGGCGCTGGCCGCTGCGCTACTGAGGCGCGGCCGCCCGGCTCTATTCCCGCTTTTTCCTCTTTTCCCCTATCCAATCCCGATATCAGGAGTCGCCCCATGTCGTTCAAAAATAACTTCAAACCCCTGGCGCTGGCCTTGTCCCTGGGCGCCTTCAGCCTCGGCGCCCAGGCCGCCGGCGAACAATACTTTCCGCTCCAGAGCTATCGCATCGGCCCTTATGCCGCCGGCGGCACCGGCTTTTTTGGGGGATTCATCGATTATCTCCAGTACGTCAATGCCAACGGCGGCGTGAATGGCGTCAAGCTCACCTGGAGCGAATGCGAAACCGAATACGTGGTGGAGAAGGGCGTCGAATGCTACGAGCGCCTGAAGAAAGGCCTCAACGGCGCGCCGGCCGCGGCCACCAATCCGCTGTCGGTGGGCATCGCCTATGCCACCCTCGACCGTTCCACCGCCGACAAGATTCCGCTCATCACCATCAATCACGGGCGTACCGATTCGACCGACGGCAGCGTGTTTCCGTATGCCTTTCCGCTGCAATTGAATCCGTATTCGGAAGTGTCGGCCATCGTCAATTACATCGGCCAAAAAGCGGGCGGGGTGGATAAGCTCAAGGGCAAGAAGATCGTCACGCTCTACCACGGCTCGCCCTACGGCAAGGAAACCAACGAAGTCCTCGAAAAGCTGGCCGCCAAATACGGCTTTGCGCTCACCCTGCTGGAAGTGCCCCACCCCGGCAACGAGCAGCAATCCCAATGGCTCAACATCCGCCGCATCCAGCCCGATTACGTGATCCTGCGCGGCTGGGGCGTGATGAATCCGGTGGCCCTCAAGACCGCCCAGAAGCTCGGCTACCCGACCGACCGCATCATCGGCAACATCTGGAGCAACTCGGAAGACGACGCCGCCCCGGCCGGCGCCGCCGCCAAGGGCTTCATCTCGATCACCACCCACCCGTCGGGCACCGCCTTCCCGGTGCTGCAGGGCATCAAGAAGAATGTGGTCGATGCGGGCAAGGGCAATCTGGCCGATCCCAAGCGCTTCGGCACCGTCTATTACAACCTCGGGGTGGTGAACGGCATTCTCAACGTGGAGGCGGTGCGCATCGCCCAGGCCAAGTTCGGCAACAAGCCGCTGACCGGCGAGCAGGTGCGCTGGGGCTTCGAGAATCTCCGTCTCGATGACAAGCGCCTGAAGGAGCTCGGCGCGCTGGGCCTCGTCCAGCCGCTCAAGCTGTCGTGCGCCGACCACGAAGGCGGCGGCGCGGTGCGCTTCCAGCAATGGGACGGCCAGCAATGGAAGCTGATCAGCGATTGGGTCCAGGCCGACCGCGCGCTGCTGCGGCCGATCATCGAGGCGTCCGCCAGCAAATATGCCAAGGAAAAGGGCATCGCCCCGCGCAATTGCGCCAAGGAAGTCTGACCGGCTCCTCTTGTGGCCGCTCCGGATTTATTTCGGGGCGGCGTCTTTTTATTTCCGGACTCGAATTTCCCAATTATTTATTTCTGGATTGGATAAAAGAAATCCGTATTTGCGGTCCGCGCCGTCGGGCTGAAAATGGAACGGTCCGATTCAATTCATTCGAGATCGATTCCAGAACCAATTGGAGCCATAAATAAGATGACCCACCGACAGAATTTCGCCAGCCTTTCTTCCGGCACCGATTACGAGCAATTGGCGAATCGTTTCCGGCCGATTTTTGCGCGCATTGCCGAAGGCGCGGTCGAACGCGAAAGAACGCGCACGCTGCCCCGCGAGCCCATCGAATGGCTCAAGAAGGCCGGCTTCGGCGCCGTGCGGGTGCCGGTGGAGGCCGGCGGCGCCGGTGCTTCCCTGCCGCAACTCGTGCAACTGCTGATCGAACTGGCCGAGGCGGATTCCAATATTCCGCAGGCGCTGCGCGGCCATTTCGCATTTGTCGAGGATCGCCTCAACGCGCCCGCCGGGTCGGCGCGCGACGTCTGGTTCAAGCGCTTCGTGAATGGCGAACTGGTCGGCAACGCGTGGACGGAAGTCGGCGCGGTGAAGATCGGCGACGTCGTCACCAAGGTTTCCCCCGCCGACGGCGAGTGGCACCTGAACGGCCGCAAGTATTACAGCACCGGGAGCATCTTCGCCGACTGGATCGACGTGTTCGCCCGCCGCAGCGACACCCACGGCGACGTGATCGCCGCGGTCAGCACCCATCAGCCGGGCGTCCGCCAATACGACGACTGGGACGGCTTCGGTCAGCGCACCACCGGCAGCGGAACGTCGGAGTTCGTGGATGCGGTGGTGGAGGCCGACAACGTCATCGACTTCTCGACCCGTTTCAAATACCAGACGGCGCTGTACCAGTTGGTGCTGCTGGCCGTGCTGGCGGGCATCGGTCGCGCCGTGGAGCGCGACGTGGCCCGCCAGGTGCGCGAGCGGACCCGCATCTTCAGCCACGGCAACGCGCCGCTGGTCAGCCAGGACGTGCAGATCCAGCAGGTGGTCGGGCAGATCTCGGCCCAGGTCTATGCCGCCGAGATCACCGCGATCCGCGCCGCTGAGCCCGCCCAGCGCGCCTACATCGCCCGCTTCGGCGGCGACGAGCAGGCCGAGCGTCAGGCCAACATCGACGCGGAAATCGAATCCGCCAAGGCCCAGGTGGTGGTGGCCGATCTGGTGATCCGCGCCGCCTCCGACCTGTTCAATGCCCTCGGCGCCTCCGGCGTCGGCGAAAGCAAGGCGCTCGACCGCCACTGGCGCAACGCGCGCACCGCGGCCACCCACAACCCGCTGATCTACAAGGCCAAGGTCATCGGCGACTGGGTCATCAACGGCACCGAACCGCCCTACGTGTGGCAGATCGGCGGCAGCCCGGCCGCCAAATAAGGGCGCGCCTGGCCCGAGCGCCCGTCTCCCCCCATTCGAACGACTTTCACAGGAATCGCACCCATGAGCATCGCCCTTGCCCAACGCCCCCGCGTCAATTCTTCCGAGCCCTTCTCGCCGCGGCCCCGTCCGGCCAGCTCGGCCCACCTGATCCGCAGCGACGCCGAAGCCATCGAGGTGGCCCGCCGGCTGGCCGCCGAGTTTATCGTCGAGGCGCCCCTGCGCGACCGCGAAGGTCTGCTGCCGATTGCGGAGATCGACGCCTATTCGCGCAGCGGGCTGTGGGGCATCAACGTGCCCAAGGAATACGGCGGCGCCGGCGTCTCCTACGCCACCGTCGCCGAGGTGATCAAGATCATCGCCGCGGCCGACTCCAGCATCGCCCAGATCACCCAGAACCATCTCGTGCTGATCGCCCACATCGGGCTCGACGGCACCGAGGCGCAGAAGCGCGACCTGTTCGGTCTGGCGCTCCAGGGCTACCGTTTCGGCAACGCCTTCTCCGAACTCAACAGCCGCAATGTGGCGAGCTTCGAGACCAGGCTGGCGGACCGGGGCGACGCGGTCGAGGTGAATGGCCAGAAGTTCTACACCACCGGCGCGCTGCTCTCCCACATCGTGCCCATCGTGGCGGTGGACGACGCCGGCAAAGGCTATCTGGTGTTCGCCGACCGGGATGCGCCGGGCCTGACCGTGACCAACGACTGGTCCAGCTTCGGCCAGCGCACCACGGCCTCCGGCTCGGTCAAGATCGAAGGCGTGCGGGTGCCGAAAAACCGGGTGATTCCGATTGCCGCCTTCGACACGCCGACCGCCGCCGGCCCGATCTCCCAGATCATCCAGGCCGCCATCGACGCCGGCATCGCCAAGGGCACCCTCGACGACACCATCGCCTTCGTGCGCACCAAGAGCCGGCCGTGGATAGACAGCGGCAAGGACACCGCCGCCGAAGACCCCTTCACGATTGCCGCCATCGGCAAGCTCGAAATCCACCTGCACGCCGCCGAAGCGCTGCTCGAACGCGCCGGCCGGCTGATCGATGTGGCCCTGGCCAATCCGGGCGACGCGACGGTTGCCGCCGCCACCGTCGCCACCGCCGAAGCCAAGGTGCTCACCACCGAAATCTCCATCGAAGCCGCCAACCGGCTGTTCGAGCTGGCCGGCACCCGCTCCACGCTGGCCGCCCACAACCTCGACCGCCACTGGCGCAACGCCCGCGCCCACACCCTGCACGACCCGGTGCGCTGGAAATACTTCCACGTCGGCAACTACTACCTGAACGAGATCGATCCGCCGCGCCATCCCTGGAACTGAGCGCCATCCACGACACGGAACAGCAACGATGAGCAAGCCAATCCGCTTCAATGCGTTCGAGATGAACTGCGTCGGGCATCAGTCGCCCGGCCTGTGGGCGCATCCCCGCGACCGCTCCTGGCAATACAAGGATCTGGACTACTGGACCGATCTGGCCAAGACCCTCGAAAAAGGCATTTTCGATGCCATTTTCATCGCCGACGTGGTGGGTTACTACGACGTCTATAAGGGCAGCAACCACCACGCCCTGCACCAGGGCGTGCAGATTCCGGTGAACGATCCGCTGCAGCTGGCGGCGCCGATTGCGATGGTCACCGAGCATCTGGGCATCGGCATCACCGCGTCCACGTCCTTCGAGCATCCCTATACCTTCGCCCGACGCCTCTCCACCGCCGACCACCACACCAAGGGCCGGCTCGGCTGGAACATCGTCACCTCCTATCTCGAAAGCGGGGCGAAGAACGTCGGCGAAGGCGGCCTGCGCCGTCACGACAACCGTTACGAAGTGGCCGCCGAATACACCGAAGTGCTCTACAAGCTCTTCGAAGGCAGCTGGGAGGAGGGCGCCGTGGTGCGCGACAAGGAGCGCGGCGTGTTTGCGCGGCCCGACAAGGTCCACGAGATCGGCCACAAGGGCAAGTATTTCGAGGTGCCCGGCTATCACCTCTGCGAGCCGTCGCCCCAGCGCACCCCGGTGTTGTTCCAGGCCGGCGCGTCCGGGGCCGGCAAGACCTTCGCGGCGCAGCACGCCGAATGCGTGTTCGTGGCCACGCCGTCCCGCGCGACCCTGAAGGATTACGTCGCCGACGTGCGCGCCCAGGCCGCCGCGGCGGGCCGCGATCCGGCCAAGGTGCTGGTGTATACGCTGGTCACGGTGATCGTCGACGAAACCGACGACAAGGCCCGGGCCAAGTTCGAGGACTACAAGCGCCACGTGTCCTACGACGGCGCGCTGGTGCTGATGTCGGGCTGGAGCGGCATCGATTTCGGCCAGTACGCGCCCGCCGATCCGGTGAAGAAGGTCGAGACCAACGCCATCGTGTCGGTGGTCGAGCATCTGGCCAACGGCGAAAAGGAATGGACCATCGACGAGCTGGCCCGCTGGGGCGGCATCGGCGGGCTGGGCCCGGTGTTCGTCGGCTCGCCGGCGACGGTGGCCGACATCCTGCAGCAGTGGGTGGCCGAAACCGACGTGGATGGCTTCAATCTGGCCTACGCGCTGGCCCACGAAACCTTCGAGGACGTGGTCAAGCACCTGGTGCCGGAACTCCAGCGGCGGGGCGTCTATCCTACGGCCTACAAGCCCGGCACCCTGCGGGAAAAGCTCTTCGGAGACGGTCCGCTGCTGCCCGGCACGCATCCGGCGGCCCGCTACCGCGACATCGAAGCTTTCAAGCGCCGGCAGGCCCGACGCGTCGCCGCCGAAGCCTCCGCCCCCGTCGAAGCCGCCACGGTCTGACCGACGCGGCCCATCCACCCCGACCACCCGAGAAGAACGCCATGCCCCCAGCCGCCCCCATCCTGCAGGTCAGCAACATCGAAGTCGTCTACGAGAAGGTCATCCTGGCGGTGCATGGGGTCTCGCTGACGGTCGAAGACGGGCAGGTGGTCGCCCTGCTCGGCGCCAACGGGGCCGGCAAGAGCAGCACGCTCAAGGCCATTTCCAGCCTGATCGGCGCGGAGCGCGGCGAGGTGGTCGGCGGCCGCATCGTCTATCGTGGCCGGGACATCGTCGGCGCCCAGCCGGACGCCCTGGTCCGCGACCGGCTGGTGCAGGTGCTCGAAGGGCGGCACTGCTTTCCCCATCTGAGCGTCGAAGAGAACCTCATCGCCGGAAGCCTCGCGGCCGGCGGAAGCCGCCAATCCCGGCGGGCCGACCTGGAGCGCATCTACCAGTATTTTCCCCGTCTCAAGGAGCGGCGCCGCGTCGCCGCGGGCTACACCTCGGGCGGCGAGCAGCAGATGGTGGCGATCGGCCGGGCGCTGATGGCCCGCCCGAAGCTGGTGCTCCTCGACGAGCCGTCGATGGGGCTGGCGCCGCTCATCGTCGAGGAAATCTTCGAGATCGTCGGGCAGCTCAATGCCCACGAAAAGCTCAGCTTCCTGCTCGCCGAGCAGAACGCCAGCGTCGCCCTGCGTCACGCCCATTACGCCTACGTGCTGGAAAGCGGGCGGGTGGTGAGCGAAGGGCCGGCCGAGGCGCTGGCCCGCCGCGACGACATCCACGATCTCTATCTCGGTACGGCGGTCGCATGAGCCGGCCCGCCACGCTCTCGCCCGAGACCCTCGCCGCCCAGGCGCTGGGGCAGGTTTCCCCGCCGTTTCACGATCTGGCCCCGCCTGTGCACCTGTCCACCACCTTCGAGCGGGCGGCGGACGGGAGCTACCCCGGCGGGCGGGTCTATTCCCGCGATGCCAGCCCCGCCTACGATCAGGCCGAAGCGCTGCTCTGCGCGCTGGAGGGCGGCCATCGGGCGCTGTTGTTCGCTTCGGGCATGGCCGCCGCGACGGCGGTGCTCCACACCCTGAAACCGGGCGAGGCCGTCGTGGCGCCCCGCGACATGTACTGGGCGCTGCGCAACTGGCTGCAGGCCTTTTGCGCGCAGTGGGGAATCGGGCTGGCGTTCTACGACAACGCCAGCACGGACGACCTTGCCGACACGCTGCGGGCGGTGCGGCCGCGCCTGCTGTGGATCGAAACCCCGTCCAATCCGCTGTGGGATCTGACCGACATCGCCGCCGCGGTGGCCCTGGCCCGGGAGGTGGGCGCCTGCGTGGCGGTCGATTCCACCGTCGCGACGCCGGTGTTCACCCGGCCGCTGGCACTGGGCGCCGACATCGTGATGCATTCGGCCACCAAATACCTCAACGGCCATTCGGACGTGGTGGCCGGGGCGCTGGTGGCGCGGGAGGATAGCGACCTGTGGCAGACGATCCGCCGCAATCGCAACCTCGGCGGCGCGGTGCCCGGCCCGTTCGAAGCGTGGCTGCTGCTGCGGGGCATGCGCACGCTCCATCTGCGGGTGCGGCAGGCCAGCGCCAGCGCGCTCGCCATCGCCCAGGAACTGGAAGGCCATCCCGGCTTGATCCGCACCCTCTATCCGGGGCTGCCGTCCCACCCCGGCCACGCGCTGGCGTGCCGCCAGATGCAGGGCGGGTTCGGCGGCATGCTGTCGATCCGCGTGGCCGGCGGCGAGCAGACGGCCCGCGCGGCGATAGGGCGGCTGCGGGTGTTCCGGCAGGCAACCTCGCTGGGTTCGGTGGAAAGTCTGGCCGAACATCGCGCCAGCGTCGAAGGGCCGGGCAGCGCCTGCCCGGTGGACCTGATCCGGCTCTCCGTCGGCATCGAATCCGCCGCCGATCTGCTGGCCGACCTGCGCGCGGCGCTGGGCTGACGGCGCCCGCCACCCGGCGCCGGGCTGCTGCCCAGCCAGCAGCCGACTTCCGAGAGTGACTTCGCGCCTGCCGCCCGCTGCTGCCTGGCCAGCAAATCGCCAGCAGGGTTGCTGGGAAGTCATCACCCGGCGCCGCCCGGATATTGAATAAACCACTGTTTTAAAAAGAAGTTGTGCGCTGGCACGGTTGCTGCAATTGCTGCTCTGTCAGCACGCGGCGAAGGCCGGGCGTGCAACGGGGCGGCTTCGGCCTGGCCCCGACGCCGTCCGGCCGGCTGCGCGTCGCATTCGATCGATACAGCAGTACGGGACGCCGTCCCGACCGAATTCAGCAGAAAGGGAATCGTCATGCCAAGCCTCTTCAAACGCCTTGCCGCCACCTTGGGCGGGCTGCTCGCCGCGGCGGGCATTGCCCACGCGGCCGACAAACCGAAGGAAATCCGCCTCGACTACGCCTACTACTCCCCGCCGAGTCTGGTGCTCAAGCACTTCGGCTGGCTGGAGGAGGACTTCAAGGCCGACGGCGTGCCGATCAAATGGGTGCTGAGCCAGGGCAGCAACCGGGCCTTGGAATTCCTCAACAGCGGCAGCGTGGATTTCGGCTCCACGGCCGGACTGGCGGCGGTGCTGTCGAAGGCCAACGGCAATCCGATCAAGAGCGTGTATGTGTTCTCCCGCCCCGAATGGACGGCGCTGCTGGTGGCGAAGGATTCGCCGATCAAGTCGCTGAAGGATCTGAAGGGCAAGAAGATCGCCGCGACGAAGGGCACCGACCCCTTCCTGTTCCTGCTGCGCAGCCTGCATCAGGAAGGCCTGTCGAAATCCGATGTGGAAATTCTCGCCCTCCAGCATGCCGACGGCCGCGCCGCGCTGGAGCAGGGCCGGGTGGACGCCTGGGCGGGCCTCGATCCGCTGATGGCCGGCAGCGAGATCCAGGCCGGCTCGCGCATCCTGCACCGCAACGTCGCCTTCAACACCTACGGTTTCCTGAACACCACCGAAGCCTTCGCCAAGCAGTATCCGGAACAGGTCCGGCGCGTCATCGCCGCCTATGAGAAGGCCCGCAAGTGGATCGTCGCCAACCCGGCGGAAACCGCCAGGTTGCTGTCCGAAGAGGCCAAGCTGCCGCTGGAGGTGGCCCGCCTGCAACTCAAGCGCAACGATTTCAGCAACCCGGTGCCGGGCGCCGAGCACGTCGCCGCGCTCAAGGCCGCGGCGCCCATCCTGGTCGAGGAGGATCTCGTCCGGAAGGGCACCAACGTGGGCGCGGCGATCGACGCACTGGTCGATCCGGGCTTCGCCAAGTCCGTCGTGAAGTGAGGCCGCCCGATGAGTGCGCTTTCGATTGCCGCCGGTTCCGCCCGCGGCTGGGTGCTGCCCTTGGCGCTGCTGGCGCTGTGGGAGGCGGCGGTGGGGGCCGGGTGGGTCGGCGCCAACCTGTTGCCGCCGCCCTCCGAGCTGGTGCACACGCTGTACGCGCTCGCGACCGACGGCGTGCTGCTCGGTCACATCGGCATCAGCAGTCTGCGGGTGCTGGCGGGCTTTGCCATCGGGGCGAGTCTGGCCCTGCTGGTGGGGGCCGCGGTCGGCCTGTCGCGGCAGGCCGAAGCCTATCTCGACCCGACCTTTCAGGCGCTGCGGGCCATTCCGTCCCTCGCCTGGGTGCCCTTGCTGCTGCTCTGGCTGGGCATCGATGAGGCGCCGAAGATCACCCTGATCGCCATCGGCGCCTTCTTTCCGGTCTATCTCAATTTCGTCGCCGGCATCCAGAACGTGGACCGCAAGCTGGTCGAGGTGGGCGGCATTTTCGGCCTCCAGGGGCGGGCGCTGGTGACGCGGATCTTCCTGCCGGCCACCTTGCCGAACCTGTTCACCGGCTTGCGCAGCGGGCTGTCGCTGGCCTGGATGTTCCTGGTGGCCGCCGAGCTGATCGCCGCCACCCGCGGCCTCGGCTACCTGCTCACCGATGGGCGCGAAACGGCCCGGGCCGATCTGGTGATCGTGGCGATCGTCGTCCTGGCGCTGCTCGGCAAGCTCAGCGACGGCGTGCTGCAGCGGGCCGAAAGGCGGCTCCTGGCGTGGCGCGACGTTTTCGATGGCCGTGCGGCCTGAAGGAGAAAAAATGTCCCAACCCCTGCTTCAGCTTCAGGTCGAGGAAAAGCGCTTTCGCACCCACCGGGTCATCGACCGCGTGGCCCTCGACATCCGGGCCGGCGAAACGGTGAGCCTCGTCGGGCCCAGCGGCTGCGGCAAGAGCACGCTCTTGCGCATCGTCGCCGGACTCGAAACGGACTACGCCGGGCGCGTGCTGGTCAAGGGCGCCGCGCCCCAGCTGCATTCGCCCGACGTGGGCTTCATCTTCCAGGAGCCGCGCCTGCTGCCCTGGCTGTCGGTGGCGGACAACGTCGGCTTCGACGCCGGCCGTCATGGCGGGCGCCATCCCCGGGTGCGCGAACTGCTCGCCGAAGTGGGCCTCGCGGCCTTCGCCGACGCCTGGCCCAAGCAGCTCTCCGGCGGCATGGCCCAGCGGGCGGCGATTGCCCGCGGGCTGTTCGCCCAGCCAGCGCTGCTCTTGCTCGACGAGCCGTTCAGCGCCGTCGATGCCTTCACCCGCATGCGCTTGCAGGATCTGCTGCTGTCGGTGGCCGCCCATCACGGCACCACGCTGTTGCTGGTGACCCACGACATCGACGAAGCCGTCTATCTCAGCGACCGGGTCGTGGTCATGAACGGCGCGCCGGGGCGCATCGCCGGCGAAGTGGCGGTGCCGCAGCCGCGCCCGCGGGATCGCCGCGACCCGGCCCTGGCCCGCGCCGAGGCCGAAGTGCTGACCCTGCTCGACGGCGGTCGGCAGGAACACCTCGACACGGCGGCGGACATCGCTGCCGCGCCGCCGCCCGCCGCCGCACCGGTCGACGGGAGCGCGCCCGGCTTTCTCGCCCGAGCCGCGTCCAGGGCCTCCGTCCCGGCTTGATTGCCACCCCATACTTCCATTCGTTCAAGGGTTTTTCATGAGTCTCGACATCTTCTGGTTTCTGCCCACTTCCGGCGATACCCGCTATCTGGGCAAGTCGAATTCCGGCCGCACCGCCACCAACGAATACCTGCAGCAGATCGCCGTGGCCGCCGACAATCTGGGCTACGACGGCATCCTGATCCCCACCGGCAGCGGCTGCCTCGATCCGTGGGTGGCCGCTTCCAGCGTCGCCGCCGTCACCCGCCGTCTCAAGCTGCTGGTGGCGCTGCGCACCGCGCTGACCAAGCCCACCGCCGCCGCGCGCATGGCCGCCACCCTCGATCAGGCCACCCAGGGCCGTCTGCTGCTCAACGTGGTGGCCGGGGGCGATGCGTCCGAGCTGGCCGCCGACGGGATCTTTCTCGACCACGACGAGCGTTACGAAGAAGCGTCCGAGTTCCTGGGCATCTGGCGGCGTCTGCTGGCCGGCGAAAAGGTCGATTTCGAAGGCAAGCATCACCGCGTCAAGGGCGCCAAGCTCTACTTCGACGCCGTCCAGCGCCCCCATCCGCCGCTGTATTTCGGCGGTTCGTCGTCCTCCGCCCACGATCTGGCGGCCGAGCACATCGACGCCTATCTGTCGTGGGGCGAGCCGCCGGCCGCGGTGGGCGAGAAGATCGCCGACGTGCGCGCCCGCGCCGCCCGCCGTGGGCGCACGCTGCGCTTCGGGGTGCGTCTGCACGTCATCGTGCGCGAGACCAACGAGGAAGCCTGGGCCGCCGCCGACAAGCTGATCAGCCGTCTCGACGACGAGGTGATCGCCAAGGTGCAGGCCCGCTACGCGGCCATGGATTCGGAAGGCCAGCGGCGCATGGCGGCCCTTCACGGCGGCCACCGCGACAAGCTCGAAGTGAGCCCCAACCTGTGGGCCGGCGTCGGTCTGGTGCGCGGCGGCTGCGGCACCGCCCTGGTCGGCGACCCGCAGACCGTCGCCGCGCGCCTGAAGGAATACGTCGATCTCGGCGTGGATAGCTTCGTGCTCTCCGGCTACCCCCATCTGGAGGAAGCCTATCGTTTCGCCGAGCTGGTGTTTCCGCTGCTGCCGGGCAAGCAGCCGGTGACGATCCAGGATCAGGTGATGACCGGCGGGCCGTTCGACGCCAGCACCGTCAAGACCGACGCCCAAGCCGAGCAGGTGGCCGCATGAAGGTCATCGACATGCGCTGCCGGCCGGCCTTTCTGCACGACTTCTTCGGTGCCACGCCGGGCTCGCTGGCCAACGACGCCGCCCGCTGGCTCAACCGCCGGGTCGGCACGCGGGGCGACGACGAGCACTACGCCCGCTCGCGCACCCAGGAGGGTTTTCTGGCCGAAGTGCGCGAGGCCGGGCTCGCCAAGGCGGTGGTGGTGGGGCGGCATACGCCGGCCCAGCATCTGCCGGTCGAACTCATCCACCGGGTCACCCGCGGCCACGACGAACTGCTCGGCATCGCCGGCGTCGACCCGCAGCTTCAGGGCCACGCCGCGGTGGACGAGGCCGAACGGGCGATCCGCGAACTGGGGCTGGCGGGCATCGACATCGAGCCGGGTTTCGGTGTGCCGGCCCGGCACCCGGACGATCCGGTCTATTTCCCGATCTATGAAGTCTGCGCCCGGCTTGGCGTGCCGGTGTTCCTGATGAGCGGCCCGACCACGCCGGATCTGCGCTTCAACGATCCGGCGCCGCTGGCGCGGGTCGCCCAGGCTTTTCCGACGCTGCCCATCGTCTGCTACCACGGCTATTGGCCGAACGCCGAGCAGCTCATCGGGGTGGCCTTCCGCTACGAGAACATCCACGTGGTGCCCGACATGTATCTGTTCCTGCCGGGCAGCAAGGCTTACGTGGAGGCGGCCAACGGCTTTCTCGCCGACCAGTTCCTGTTCGGTTCGTCCTACCCGTTCCGGCCGATCCGCCAGAGCATCGACGACTTCCTGCAGCTCGGCTTCGACGAAGCGGTGCTCGACAAGCTGCTGTACGGCAACGCCGCCAGACTGTTCAAACTGTAGAACGGCCGCCCGCCGGAGGCGGCTCAGAACCGTCTCACCTCGATATCGAACTTCTGCAGCGCGTAGCCCATCTGGCGGGGCGTGATGTTGAGCAGCCGGGCGGCTTTGGCCTGGACCCAGCCGCTGTGTTCCATCGCCCAGATGAGGCGTTCGCGCTCGCCCTCGGGCATGGTTTCGCCGAACTGGCGCTCGGGGGCGGGGGGACGGTGGGGAATCTCGGGGATGGGCAGCGATATTTCGACCGGGCCCTGGCGGCTGACGGCCGCAACGGCGTCATCCTTGTCGGCGTGGTGGAGCGACTGGGTAAGGCAGCGGTTGGTGTGACAGGGAAAATGGACTTCGCTGATCATGTCCCCGCGGGACATGGTGGCGGTGCGCTCGATGCAGTTTTCGAGTTCGCGCACATTGCCCGGCCAGTAGCAGTTGGTGAGCACCTTGAGGGCTTCGGGCGTGACCCGCAGGTCGCGCGCATTCTCCTTGTTGAAGCGCTCGATGAAGTAGGCGATCAGCGGCGGGATATCCTCGCGGCGCTCGCGCAGGGGCGGCAGAAAGAGGCTCACCACGTTGATGCGGTAGTAGAGGTCGGAGCGGAACTCGCCGGCGGCGACCATCTTTTCGAGATTGCGATTGGTGGCGCAGACCAGCCGCACGTCCACCTTGATCGAGCGGGTGCCGCCGACGCGTTCGAACTCCCGTTCCTGCAGCACGCGCAGCAGCTTGGCCTGGAAGGCCGGCGAGATGTCGCCGATCTCGTCGAGGAAGAGGGTGCCCTTGTCGGCCATCTCGAAGCGCCCTTTGCGTTCGCCGACGGCGCCGGTGAAGCTGCCTTTTTCGTGACCGAACAGTTCGGATTCGAGCAGGCTTTCGCTCAGCGCGGCGCAATTCACCTTGATGAAGGGGCCGTCCTTGCGGGGCGACAGGGTGTGCAGCGCGCGGGCAATGACTTCCTTGCCGGTGCCGCTTTCGCCGCGCAGCAGCACCGTGGAGCGCGACGGCCCGGCCTGATGCACCTCGGCGAAGACTTCCTGCATGCGCTTCGAAACCCCGATCACGTTGTCCAGCTTGAAGCGCCCCTTCAGTTCGTGGCGCAGGCGGCGGGTTTCGTTGAGCAGCTGGGTGCGTTCGGCGAGCACCGTGCGCTGCAGCGCCAGCGCCTGCCCGACGAGGCTCGCCACCATGGTCAGCAGGCGCACATCCTCGTTGAAGCTGCCGGGATGCCGCTCGGTGAAGCGGTCGATGGTGATCACGCCCACCACCTCCTGGGCGATCCGGATCGGCATGCCGACCAGGGCGATGCGCTCGCCCTCCACGTGGTCGAGGGCGCCGGTGCGATTCAGAAAGACCGGCTCGCAGGCCAGATCCTGCACCACTGCCGGCATCGCGCTGGAGAACACCTTGCCGATCACCCCTTCGCCCGGCTGGTAATGGCCGGCGCCGTATTCCTCCGGAGACAGGCCGGCGGCGGCCAGCAGATGGAGTTCGCCGTCGTCGTTGTCGGCGACGATCATGCAGCGCCGATAGCCCATGTTGTTGGCCAGCACATTGAGCGCTTCGCGGCATGTTTTTGCCACGTCCAGGCTGGAAGTGAGGATCTTGCTGATTTCGTAGATCGTGGCGAGCTGGGTCTGAGCCCTTAGGTGCAGTGTCGAATTCATAGCGTCTCCTTCAAGCAAAACCGGGCAGGGGTGACGACCGGAAACGCAGGGCCGGAGTGCGGCCCGCGTCGAGACATGATCTCTTACCCAAGCAAGCCTTATACCTACTTTTTATGGGGTTATTTTGGGCGAGATGCATTCTGCAAGTCATTGATTTATTGCGACGCACAATAAATGCGGGGTTCGAGCGGCCTCGAAACCGTCGGACATCCCCGCCCCGTTACGGCACATCGTGCCCTTGAATGGTGCCCTGTTGCGGTGCAGCAAACGCGGGAAGGAAAAACGTCCGGCATCGCCCTGTGCGGAATGCGACAAAGGCAACAAAACCCGTTTGTCGCATTGCAACATCCGGCCGCTCAGAAAAATATTCTTCTTTCGATTCAATGTGTTGAGATTGATCGCCGAGCTTGGCACCGAAGTTGCTGAAGACTCTGCAAAGCCCCGCAGCGGAGAACAAAACCCATGCTCAACCAAGCGATCTATCTCGATTACGCCGCCACCACCCCGGTCGACTCCCGGGTCGCGGCGAAGATGATCCCCTATCTCACCGAACGCTTCGGCAATCCGGCCAGCCGCTCCCACGCCTTCGGCTGGGCGGCGGAAGGCGCGGTCGAACTGGCCCGCGAACAGGTGGCCGCCCTGATCAATGCCGATCCGAAGGAAATCGTGTGGACCTCCGGCGCCACCGAGTCCAACAACCTGGCGATCAAGGGCGCGGCGCATTTCTATTCGGGCCGCGGCAAGCACCTCATCACCGTCAAGACCGAGCACAAGTCGGTGCTCGACACCTGCCGCGAACTGGAACGGCAAGGCTTCTCCGTTACCTACCTGGACGTCGAGCCCAACGGCCTGATCGACCTGGACAAGCTCGCCGCGGCGATCCGGCCCGACACCGTGCTGGTGTCGGCGATGCTGGTGAACAACGAGATCGGCGTGATCCAGGACGTGGCCGCGATCGGCGCCCTGTGCCGCGCCAAGGGCGTGCTCTTTCACGTGGATGGCGCCCAGGCCACCGGCAAGGTGGATATCGACCTGGAAACCACGCCCATCGATCTGTTGTCGCTGTCGGCCCACAAGACCTACGGTCCCAAGGGCGTCGGCGCGCTGTACGTGCGGCGCAAGCCCCGCGTGCGCCTCGAAGCCCTGATCCACGGCGGCGGCCACGAACGTGGCCTGCGCTCCGGCACCCTGCCGACCCACCAGATTGTCGGGATGGGCGAGGCCTATGCCATCGCCCGTCACGGCATGGCCACCGAGAACGAACGCATCCGCTGGCTGCGCGACCGCCTGTGGGCGGGCCTGTCGGCGATGGACGAGGTCTACCTCAACGGCGACATGGATGCCCGCGTGCCCCACAACCTCAACGTCAGCTTCAACTACGT
>CALMXT010000093.1 GCA_937871125.1 uncultured Zoogloea sp.
CGCCTCGGCCGCGCCCCGGCCTCGAAAGTGGCGCGGGCGATCCTGGCCAAGCGGACCAAGGCCTGCTGTACCTACCTTTAATCACATTCCGACCCGTCGCCCATGAGCGGCGGGCGCGCAACCCGACCGAGCGCCCGATGAGCATCAAGTCTCCCTGCACCAACGTCTGCCGCATGAGCCCGACTTCCGGTTTCTGCGAAGGCTGTTTCCGAACCATTCCCGAGATCACCGAATGGAGCCGCGCCGACGATCTGCGTCGGCAGGCCATCCTCGCCGAGGTGGCCATCCGGAAGGCCGCTGTCGGAGCCGGCGAATGCGTCGGCAAGGCGTGAGCCGGAGCGTCGGACGATGAGTGAAGAAAATCCCTGCATCGGCATCTGCGAAATCCAGGATGGCTATTGCATCGGCTGTGGCCGCAGTGCCGACGAGATTTTTGGCGATACCGATTCGGCGCCCGCTGGCAGCGACGGCGTGGTCGAGCAGGTTAGCCTGCCCGTCGGTCAGGTGCCCGGAACATCGGGCGACTGAGTCCACGCTTTGTGCCGGCGTGTGGCTGGCGGTCGTCGCCCCGGTGCGGCGCCTGCGATGGCTGGACTTCCGTGTCGGTTACGCTGCGCAAATCCGTCGAACTTGTCTGAAGAACGTTTGCCGGCCGACGGGTAAGACGTCGATTTTGCGTCGTGCGACATGATTTAACAAATCTGCGTCTTTTCGTTAAAGTCCAGGTAGTTGTCGGATTCGAGTTTGTTTATGCTGTTTCGGCACTCCGCGGCAAATTGTCGCGTAGCTGTGACAGGCTGACACCTTAGATCGGCCGTCCCTCCCTCGAAACAGGTCCAATCATGCAACTCGTTCTCATCAGTGGTTTGTCCGGCTCGGGCAAGAGTGTTGCCCTCAATGTCATGGAGGATTGCGGCCATTATGTGGTCGACAACCTGCCGTCGGTCCTTCTGCCCCAGCTCGTAACCCATCTGCGAGGCGCGGGCTACCAGCGCATTGCGGTCGCGGTGGATGTGCGCTCCGGTGCCAGCATCGCAGCCTTGCCCCAGCAGCTCGAAGCGCTGCAGGTGATGGTCGGCGATGTGCGCTTCCTTTTTCTGGATGCCCGCGACGACACTTTGATCGCGCGTTTTTCCGAAACCCGTCGCAAGCACCCGCTCGGCGGCGACGCAGTGACGCTGGCCGAAGCCATCGGGCGGGAGCGCGAGGCGTTGGCGCGGATCTCCGAACTTGGCCACCGCATCGATACCAGCGATCTGTCGGCCAACACCCTGCGCAACTGGGTCAAGAGCTTCATGCAACTGGAGGCGGGCAGCCAGATCACCTTGTTGTTCCAGTCCTTCGGCTTCAAGCACGGCATTCCGATGGATGCCGATCTGGTTTTCGATGTGCGCTGCCTGCCCAATCCCCACTACGATCCGGTGCTGCGACCGCTCACCGGGCAGGACAAGCCGGTGATCGATTTTCTCGAAAAGATTCCGGAAGTCGGGCAGATGGTGGATGACATCTACGGTTTCGTCGCTTCATGGCTGCCGTCTTACGTGAACGACAACCGCAGCTATCTGACGGTCGCCATCGGCTGTACCGGCGGCCAGCATCGTTCGGTGTATGTGGCCGAGCAACTGGCCGGGCGTTTCCGTGGAACGGCCCGGGTGCTGGTGCGGCATCGCTCCTTCAAGACGTGAGCGCGCTTGTCGCCCTGCGCCAATGGCTGGCTGCCTGGGCCCGCCATCTGCGGGTGGGTGACGGGCTTGTGCTGGCCGCCGCGCTGGCCTTCTGCGTCGGCTCGGCGCTGAGTCTGTGGCAGGGCGGTCGGCCGGACAAGGCGATCATCAAGGCCGGCGGTAAGGTTTTCGCCGAGGTCGATCTGGCGGTGCCGCGCGTCGTCGAGGTGCCGGGGCCCCTCGGCTCGACCCGTATCGAAGTCCAGCCCGGACGCGCCCGGGTGGCTGCCGATCCGGGGCCGCGCCAATATTGTGTGCGTCAGGGCTGGCTGACGAGCGCCGGAGCGGTGGCCATCTGTGCGCCCAATCAGGTCAGCCTCGCTCTTTCCGGGCGCAATGCCGATTATGACTCCCTCAACTATTGAACGCCCGATCATCCCCACGGCGGACGACCATCGAGTGGCCCGTCACGCCGCTGCGGCCATCGTACTGACCGTGGCCGAGGCGGCCATTCCGTTGCCCTTGCCGGGCGTCAAACCCGGTCTTGCCAATATTGTCACCCTGGTCGTGCTCGCCCGATGGGGCTGGCGCGAGGCGGTGTGGGTGGCGCTGTTGCGGGTGTTTGTCGGCAGCCTTGTGCTCGGGCAGTTTCTTGCTCCGGGATTTTTCCTGAGCCTGGCCGGTAGCCTTGCCAGTCTGGCCGTGCTGGGCGCCGCAATGCATCTGCCGAAACGCTGGTTCGGCCCGGTGAGCCACAGCGTGCTGGCGGCTTTCGCCCATATCGGCGGGCAACTCCTGATCGCCCGGCTATGGTTGGTTCCCCACGACGGCGTGTTCTATCTGGTGCCGGTTTTCGCATTGGCGGCGACGGTGTTCGGGCTGGTCAATGGCCTCGTCGCGGCCCGCTTGCTGGAGGCGGAGTTAGCGCCGCCGCCGGGAGGACGGGCTTAAGGCTGGCTTGTCGGGCAGGCCGAGGGCTGCGCGGGAAAGGCGGTCGGCGTCGAGGTTGCGGTGGCGCGGCACCCATTCGAGGCGCACGGAATCGAAGGCATCGAGGAGACGCCGGGTCACTTCGATGAGGCGGCGCAGGTGCGGGACTTCGGTCTGTGCGTCGCCCCGTGCGTGACGCACTGCAAAATCGCTGTCGCCGCGCACCGTCAGATGACGGGCACCCGACTCACTGGCCAATTCGAGTGCCTTGCCCAGGGCCAGCAACTCCGCCTCGTTGTTGCATCCGCCTCCCGCCTGCCCCGAGAAATCCACCTGCTGCCCGTCGGGGCCGCGCAGCACGGCGCCGATGCCGATTCGTCCGGGGTTGGGGAAAGCCGATCCGTCGAACCAGATTTGCCATTCGGCGGCGGCGCGCATAGGGCCGGTTTGGGGCGAGTCGATCATCGGGCTGGCAGGGGGAAACTGGATGAACTGGGTCCGCGATGTTTGCAGGGCAAACGCGCTCTCCCGCTCTTGCGGAAGACGCGCCACTCTCTTCTCCGTCGGCCCGGGCAGGCCCATTGCCTGTGACGATGCGGAAGGGGCAGCGGCGGGGCGATCGCCTGCAGCTCGCATCCGGCGTTCAAACGCCGATTTTCAGCTTCCCGCCTTCCATCCCCGGACACCAGAAATAGGCGCCCGATACTGGCCGGGTGAAGCGGAAGAGGGCGTCGACGATGCCGTCTTCCAGCCCGATCATGCGGCGCATCTGGGCTTGGAAGGCGTCGAGGGTGTGGCCGAAGGCGACGAACATGAGACCGGCGTTCATGCCGTCGGCCCACGGCATGGAGCGGCGCAGAAGGAAGGCTTCGGGGCTGAAGCTTTCCTGGGCGGTGCGCTTGACGTGGGCGGATTCGGGGGCGTCGTCGAGTTCTTCGTTGTCTGACCGGCGACGGCCGATGCAGTTGTCGCGGTCTTCGGGCTGCATGGCTTCGAAGCGGCTGAAATTGTGCAGCCAGCGCTGCACGGCGACGAGGCTGGAGCCATCGGCGGCGATGGCGGCGGCGGTGGCGGCTTCGCCGGTGGGGTTTTCGGTGCCGTCTTCGTAGCCGGTGAGGTCGCGGCCGGTGTCGTGTTTGAAGCCGTCGCAGGATTCCTGCAGGCGGAAGACCGGGGCGAGCGCCTGTTCGATGTGGCGGCTACGGAGCAGGAGTTCGCCGCGGTCGTCGCCGCGCAGCCACAGCCAGAGGGCGGCGGGGGTGGACGGGATGTCGACGCCCGGCCCCGATAACGGCGGGAAGGGTTTGAGGCCGGGAAGCTTGCGGCCGATGGCGGACAGCGGCGCCTGGCCGATGCCGGCAACCGTGTGTTCGCCGTCTGCCAGCTGCCGTAGCGCGGTCAGGCCGGCCGCGACGTCGGTGTCGGGTTCGAGCGAAAAGACGAGATAACGGCAAAGGGGCGGCAGCGGCAGCAGGATGCCGGGTTGCGGGGTGGGCATGACGGTCTCCGGAGTCGGCGGGTGGGTTGGTGGGGATGATAGTGCAATCCCCGCCGGCCCGTCAGCCCGCTGCGCTGTCGGCCCGGGCCAGCCGGTAGAGCGCAACGCTGGCGAGGAAGTTGGGCTCTTCGACGATCACCTTGTCTTCATCGAAGGCCAGTTGTTCGCGGATCAGGATGCCTTCGCGGGCGCAGAGCTCGTTGAAGTCGTCGATGGTGAAGAAGCGCACGTTGGGTGTGTCGTACCACTGGTAGGGCAGGTTTTTCGATACCGGCATGTGGCCGTTGAGGATGGCCTGACGATGGCGCCAGTAGGCGAAGTTGGGAAAGCTGACGACGGCTTCGTGGCCGACGCGCAGCATTTCGCGCAGGATGCCCTGGGTGTTGCGCATGGCTTGCAGAGAGAGGCTCATGATGACGTGATCGAAAAAGCCGTCGTCGAAGCCGGCAAGGCCTTGCTCCATGTCGATCTGGATGACATTGACGCCGTTTTTGGTGCAGGCGAGCACACGTTCGGGGTCGTTTTCGACGCCGTAACCGCGCACTCCGCGCACGTCGCCGAGGTGGCGCAGCAGGCTGCCGTCGCCGCAGCCGAGGTCGAGCACTCTTTCGCCGGGCTCGATCCAGTTGGCGATCACGTTGTAGTCGAAGCGCTGGAAGCTCATGGTGCTCTCCTCAGATCCGAATGTTGTCGATGTAGGCCCGCAGCACGTCGTGGTACTGGGGTTCGTCGAGGAGGAAGGAGTCGTGGCCGGCGGCGCAGTCGATCTCGGCGTAGCTGACGCGGAGGTCGCTGTGCATCAGCGCATAGACGATCTCGCGGCTGCGCGAGGGGGCGAAGCGCCAGTCGGTGGTGAAGGACACGACGAGGTAATCGGCCTTGGCGCGGCCGAGGGCGGCGACCAGATCGCCGTCGTAGTCGAAGGCTGGATCGTAGTAGTCGAGCGCCTTGGTGGTGAGCAGGTAGGTGTTGGCGTCGAAGAAGCCGGCGAACTTGTCGCCCTGATAGCGCAGGTAGGATTCGATCTCGAATTCCACGTCGTAGCTGAACACCGGTTTGTCGTGACGCAGCGCTCGGCCGAATTTCTGGCCCATCGCGTCGTCGGAAAGATAGGTGATGTGGCCGATCATCCGCGCCAGCGCGAGGCCGCGGGTGGGCACCACGCCGTGCTCGTAATAGTGGCCGGCATGGAATTCCGGGTCTTTCAG
>CALMXT010000094.1 GCA_937871125.1 uncultured Zoogloea sp.
CCAGGATGTTGATCGGCATGAACACCACGCCAAACACCGTGAGCTGGGAAACCCGCTTGTTCTGGTTGATGTTGATGAAGCCGATGGTGGCGTCCATCAGAAAGTTGATCTTGTCGAACAGAAAGGCGGTATGGCTGTTGAGGGATTCGATGTCGCGCAGGATCTGCCGGGCGTCGTCGAACTGGCCTTGCGACAGGATCTTGCCGCGCATCAGAAAGGACAGCGCCCGCTGGGTGTCGAGGATGTTGCCGCGGATGCGACCGTTGAGGTCTTCCTCTTCGGCGATTTCGGCGAGGATGGCGGCGGCTTCCTCGTCGCTCATGGTTTCGCTCAGCACCTTGTGGCCGACCTTGCCGAGCGTGGCATAGATGTCTTCCAGCGAATCGGCGGAATACTCCACGTCGGCGCCGTAGAGGTCGATCAGCAGATCGAAACTGTCGGATACATAGCCGGCCTGGGTGCGCGCACGGCGTCTTTGCAGGCGGAACACCGGCAATTCCTCGTTGCGGACGGTAAACAGAATGCCCCGATGCAGGATGACGATCACCGGAACGCTGCGGGAATTGCCTTCGCGATCCAGCAGGAAGTTCGAATGCAGGTGGATTTCGTCGTTCTCGGTCACATGGAAACGGGAACTGACCTCCAGGTCCGTCGCCTCGCCCGGATCGGGTAGCTCCAGCCCGAAGTGCTCGCCCACATAGCGCCGTTCGGCCTTGGTGGCATTGAGCAGATCGATCCAGATCGGGCTGGCCGTCGCCATGTCGTTGCGGCAAGTGATGGCCACCTGGCGCAGTTTCCCGTCGATCAACTCGAAGGCGTTGATCTGGCTTTCGGATGGCCCCGGCTCGCGACTGCCCGCCAGATGCGCCCGCAGGGATTCGGAGACTTCCCACAGCACGTCGTTTTCGCGGGATTCCGGCAACTGCTTCCAGAGGAACTGGGCGTCCTCGACGGACAAGGCTTCGAGAATGTTGGCGATCTCTCCGGTGGGCAGCCGGGCCAGCAGGGTCTGGATCTCGGCCAGATGCTTGCGATGCACGATGGTCTCGACGAGTTGATGGCGGGGCATGCTCTGGCCATGAACCATGCCTTCCACGAGCTTCTGCTTCTTGAGCAGTTCGGTGATGTTTTCCAGCGACATGCCGTTGGTCCTAGCTGGCCGGCGGGGCGGCCGGGTCCACGTGGGTCAGAAGATAGAGGACCGGATGCCGGGTCATCACGTTGATGCGGGTGCGCTCGGCGATATCGTGGCCTTCGGTGACGGTGAGGCCGCCGTCGATCTCCAGATGGACATCGGCCAGGATCATGTCGCCGGTCTTGCGCGTCTTGAGTTCATGAAAGCCCAGCACCCCCGGCGTGGCCAGGATTTCGGCGGCGATCGCGGCGATCTGCTCTTCGTTGGCGGCCCGGTCGGTGAGGTCGTGGAGCGCATCCCACAGGAAGCTCCAGCCCATCTTGGCAACCATGCAGCCGACGATCAGCGCGGCGATGGGGTCGAGCAGCGCGAAGCCGAGCAGATTGCCGCCAATACCGATGCCCACCACCAGCGACGAAGCGGCATCCGAACGGGCATGCCAGGCGTTGGCCACCAGCATGCTGGAACGCACCCGTTCGGCCACCGCCAGCATATAGCGGAACAGCGCCTCCTTGGCGATCAAGGCCCCCAGCGCCACCCACAGCGCCAGAAGATGCACGGTCGGGATGGTTTCCGGCGCCTGCAGCTTGTGCACCGCCGACCACACCATGCCGATCCCCACCGCCAGCAGGAGGCCGCCGAGCACCAGCGAGGCGGCGTTCTCGTAACGCTGATGGCCGTAGTGGTGATCCTCGTCCGGCGCCTTCTTGCTGTGATGCACGGCCAGCAGCACCACGAAGTCGGCCACCAGGTCGGACAAGGAATGCACGCCGTCGGCGACCAGCCCCTGGGAGCCGGACAGCACGCCGGCGGTCACCTGGGTGAGCGTCAGTACGACATTGACGATCACGCTGACCCAGGTGCTGCGTTTGGTGGCGGCCTCCCGTTCCGGGGTGGCGTCTTCACCGTCCAGTTCGGCCAGATCTCGCAGGTCGTTCATTTCGATTTTCCTCGATGGACGCGTGTCCTCATTCCGTCGTACTGGGGCTCCAGAAAGCCTGGGTGACGCAGGGATGCTCGGCCAGCCGGGCGGTCAGCCGGTCGAGTTCTTCGCCATCGACCGCCGTTGCCATCAGCACCGCCTCGATCTCCACAGCATCGTCGCCGAAGGCATGCACCAGCAAGTCGCGGGCGGTATGGTCGGCCGCCTCCAACGACGCTTCGAGCAGACGCAGCGCTTCCTTCTGGCGGGTCTTGGGGGCGATCACATACACCGTATTGGTCACCTCGACCGCCAGCGTGTCGATGGGCTCACGGTTGATCCGATTCACCACCGGCCGCAGAAGCGTGTTCGAAGCCAGCACGAACAGCGCCCCCAGCACCGCTTCGAGCAGCAGATCGGCCCCGGCGCAGGCTCCAACCGCCGCCGAGCCCCACAGCGTTGCCGCGGTGTTGAGCCCGCGCACATTGCCCTCCTCGCGCATGATGACGCCAGCGCCGAGGAAACCGATGCCGGATACCACGTAAGCCACCACGTGCACCGCCCCCTCATGGCCGTCGAGATGATTGGCCATGTCCACGAAAATCGCCGCCCCGACCGACACCAGCACGTTGGTGCGAAGCCCCGCGGTGCGCTGCCGGTACTGACGTTCGAAACCGATCAGACTGCCGAGGATAAAAGCGGTCGTCAGACTCAGCAGCGTGTCCGCCAGGGAGACCAGATTGATGTTGTCGATTGCTTGCAGGGTCATTTTCATCCGCCGCCGAAAAGGCTTTGAGAACGGACGCAGGCCGCCGCCAGACGGTCGACCGCGCCTTGGGCGCCCGACATTATCCGCGCAGGCCTGCGTCGATGCTTGCCGCTCAGATGCCGAACCCTTCGCCAACGCCGAGCAGCGTGGCGACACCGAGCACGGCAAAGATCGCCGCCGCGATGCCGTGCACCACGCGCACCGGAATCCGGCCGGCGATGCGGTCGCCGAGAATCACCGCCGGGACGTTCGCGAGCATCATGCCGAGGGTCGTGCCGGCCACCACCGTCACCAGATCCTTGTACTGGGCCGCCAGCGCGACGGTTGCGACCTGCGTCTTGTCGCCCATCTCGGCGAGAAAGAAAGCGACGACGGTGGTGCCGAACACGCCGAGCCGGGCGAGCTTGGCATCGTCCTCGTCGAATTTGTCGGGAACCAGCGTCCAGATCGCCATTGCGATGAAGGACACGCCCAGCACCCAGCGCAGGGTGCCCGCGCCGAGCAGGGTCGTCACCCACGCACCGACGGCGCCTGCACAACCGTGGTTGACCAGCGTTGCGATCAGGATGCCGAGAATGATCGGCACCGGCTTGCGGAACTTGGCGGCGAGGATGAAGGCGAGAAGTTGCGTCTTGTCGCCGATTTCGGCGAGGGCGACGATGCCGGTTGAAACGAGGAAGGCTTCCATTTTAATTCCTTGGCCGGACAAGGACGAATGACCACGCCGCCTCTCCGGCCAATCCGGAGGCGAGGTGGTCAAAGGTCTTGCCAGGTTCGGGAACTGCCTGCGCCATGACCGGACGGCCAAGTATGTTGACGCAAGCCCCTTCGTGCGAAGGGCGGCTACTCCCCAATGACGGGCCGAATCCTACGCGAAAAAACGCCCCCGCGTCCATCCTGCCGCGGGGGCCGCGCGACCGCGCTAGTAGAAAAACGCCGGCCGGGACCGTTCGGACATGGATCGCTCGTTGATCGCGCGGCTGCGCGCCCGGTTGAGTTCGGACTGCCGTTCGCCGAAAGCCTTGCGCTCGGCAGCGCCGGTCTGCGCCGCCTCGATGGAGCGGATGCAGCGCCAGCGTTCGCCGGCACGGGTCACGACTTTCCGCATCGCTTCCGGGTGGTGGTAGGTCATGCAGTGGTAGCAATAGACTTTTCCTGTCATCGTTCCCTCATCAAGGCGTGTCCCGGGCGATCGCGCACCGGCTCGGGGTCGGCGCGGCTCCAGACTTCCCGCTCAGAATGCGCATGCAAGATTGCAGAACAATGACGGCCCGCCGGGCTTGCCATCGCCCGGCAGGCCTTTTGGGAGATCGAATCGGACGAGCGTCTTAATAGTGAAATGGTTTATCCGTAATACTCGGCTTCAGCGTGGCCACCGCGCCAGTTCAACCTTCGGGAGTCCCACCGCATGAAGCTCCGACAGCAGCACTTCGACCCGCAAGCCTCGCTGGACGCCCTTCTCGCCTGGCTCACGGAGACGACCCAGGCCTCGCGCATGGCCCGCCTGTCGACGATCGGAATGCAGTTTCGACCCTATAAGGAACCCAACACCGACGGCTGGCAGACGGAAACGGGCTTGATCGAGGACTGAGACAGCCATCGCAAGATGGCGATTCACAAAAATGCTGCAGTGCGGCATTATCACCGCACCCACGTCTTTGCGTCAGACGATTCAAACAACCCACAGAGGAAAACAAGCATGTCCAAATTCACTACGCCCGAGCAGTTCATCGCGCCCAGCAAGGTAATGCTCAACAACCTGACGACGCTGGTGAGCAACATTGCCGCCCGTTCCGAGCGCCTCACCGCGCTGAATCTGAACACCGCCCGCGCGGTGCTCGAAGACAGCGTTGCCGGCGCCCAGACCCTGATGGACGCCAAGAGCCCGCAGGAACTGGCCGAACTGGAAGCCGCGCTCCCCCATCCGATGATCGACAAGGCGCTTGCCTACGCCCGCAGCGTGTACGAGATCGCCACCGAAGGTCAGCACGAAATCGCTGCGCTGTTCGACGCCCAGTTCGCCGAAATCAACAAGACTTTCGAAAAGGTGCTGGACCAGGCCGTGGATACGGCTCCAGCCGGCTCCGAGGGCGTGTTCTCGTCCGTCAAGTCGGCCCTCGCCGTCAGCAGCAACGCCTACGAAAACGCCAACAAGGCCGCCTGGCAACTGGTGGAGGCGGCCGAAGGCAACCTGGCCGCCGCGACCGAAGCGACCACCAAGGCGCTGATCGCGAACAAAGACGCGACCTGATCTGCCGTCGCAGAACCATCCGCTTCGGCGGCGAGGCCGTTCAGACACACCTGAACGGCTTTTTTTCGTTCTGCCGCCGGCCCAATCCCAAGTCGCCGCGGAACAACGGGATCGCTTGAAGCGCCACGCCCACCCGGCCGCCTGAAGTCGCCCTGGCCCCTCCTCGGGCGACATCGCACCGCCGCGGGCCGACACCCCCAGGCGCCCGCCTCCACGCTCACCGGGCCGGGCATTCCCGTCTGGTGAATCCAGGCGGCCCGCTCCGGGCGGCTCCGTTCCTCGCTCAGACACGCGAGCTTCGTCCGCCCCGGCGCCCCCTCACCCACTCCGCAGCCGGCACGCTCGCCCTGCTCGGATGGCCTCCGGAATGCCCGGCCCCCCGACCACCGCCGATACAACCGGCCGCCCGGACTCGAGCTGCCGAAGCGCTTCCACCGGGATTCGGAGCGCGCAGCGCACACGCACTTTCCACACGCACTTTCTTTTGCGACATCGCCTACTCCGTGCTTCCAGACGGGAGCCGGGAACGCCATCGACCCACCGTCGCCACACCGGCCGGAGCCCTGGAAAACCGAATGCTCGGTGGATACAGGGGGCCGTTTGCATTGCATTGCATGTTGCGTCTGGCATCCCCCGGAAACACTGTGCTGACGGACGAGAAAAAATCATCCCAAAGCCCCTCAAGAAACGTCATGACACGCCGATAGTCAGCAGACGTTTGAAGCCCGGGCGGCGGAAATGCACAAATCATCGAGCATCTCCCCGTAGCGCCACCAACAGCGACGCAAAGAATCCTGTGCCCGCACTTTCCA
>CALMXT010000095.1 GCA_937871125.1 uncultured Zoogloea sp.
CTCTCGCCTATGTTTAATTATTGGAGCTTTGGTGTGGACGGGGGCGGGGATGTGTTTTTAGCCGAGATCGCCGCCTGCCACCGGCAGGACCGAGCCTGTGATGTAGGACGATTCGTCGGAAGCGAAGAAGAGGATCGGTGCGACCTGCTCGTCGATCGTGCCGTAGCGGTGCATCAGGCTCGAATCGATGGTCTGGTCGATGACGCCCTGGTACCACGCCTTGTCCTGCGCGGTCGGCTCGACTGCGGCCTGGTTGCGCGGAACGCGGCGCGGCGGTGCGTCGGTGCCGCCCGGCGCAGTGGCGTTGATGCGGATGCCGTGCCGGGTGTTTTCCATTGCCAGGGATGCAGTCAGCGCATTCACACCGCCTTTGGCTGCGGAGTAGGGCACGCGGTGCACACCGCGGGTGGCGACCGACGAGACGTTGACGATCACGCCGCTCTGTTGCTCGATCATCGTCGGCAGAACCGCGCGACAGCACCAGAGGGTCGGGAACAGCGAGCGCCGGACTTCGGCTTCGATCTGTTCTTCTCCGTAATGCTCGAAGGGCATCGCCCAGATGGTGCCGCCGACGTTGTTGATCAGCACGTCGATGCGCTTGAACTTCTTTAGCGCTTCGGCCATGACAGCCTGGGCGCCGGCGAAGGTTTCGAGGTCGGCCTGGAAGGCTGCCGCCTTGCCCTTGGCGGCCTTGATCTCCTCGACGACTTCATTCACGAGATCCGACCGGTCGACGGCGAGCACCTTGCCGCCCTCGGCGGCCACGCGCAGCGCCACGCCGCGACCGATCCCCTGCGCCGCACCGGTGACGATGACGACTTTTTTCTTGAAACGACCGGCGTTGCTCATTCGTGCACTCCGGCGGTGGAAGACGAGAATTTCTCGAAATGGAAGCTGTTCGGGGTGACGCCGACGCCGGACATCCACTTGCGCACGCCTTCGACCATCGGCGGGGGGCCGCACACGTAGACGTCGACATTGCCGTCGTGCAGATCCTTGGCCGACAGGTGGTCGGTGACATAGCCGAGCTTCGGGTGGCCGCTGGCGGGATCGACGACGACCGTGATGAAGTCGAGGTTGGGCATGGCGGCCTTGAGTTGGGTCAGCGTGTCGAGTTCGACGAGGTCGTCGTTGGTGTTGACGCCGTAGGCCAGCATGATCGGCTGGGTGGTGGGGTTGTCCTGCAGCCACAGCAGCATGGAGAGGAACGGCGCCAGGCCGGTGCCGCCGGCGAGCATCAGGATCGGGCGTTCGGCCGGGCGCAGGTAAAAGCTGCCGTAGGGGCCGGTGAAGTTCATGGTGTCGCCGGTGTTCGCCGTGCTGCGCATGTAGGTGCTCATCAGGCCGCCGGGCACGTCGCGGATCAGGAAGGACAGATCGGCTTTGTTCGGTGCGGAGCTGAAGGAGTAGGCGCGGGTTTCGCCGGTGCCGGGAACCTGCAGGTTCACGTATTGGCCCGGGAGGAAGGCGATCGGGCGGTCGGCCTGGACGGTGAAGGAAACGGTGGTCTTGGAGTCGCGGTTGATCTTGGTGATCGTCGAGGCGTGACTGGCGACTTCGGTCTTGCAGGCGGCGGAGGAGGCCGGAATGCGGATCACGCAGTCGGAGGTCGGCCGCATCTGGCAAGTGAGGATGTAACCCTCGGCGGCTTCTTCTTCGGTGAGGGCGTCGTCGATATAAACGCCTTGCGTGTAGGTGCCGCTTTCGCAATGGCACTTGCAGGTACCGCAGGCACCATCACGGCAGTCGAGAGGGATGTTGATCTTGGCCCGATAAGCGGCGTCGGCGACGAGTTCTTCGGCGTCGCACTGGATGATGCGGGAGACCCCATCTTCAAACTGCAGGGCAATGTTATACGGCATGGACTTGTCCTTCTCGGCTAATTGTTGCTACAGCCCACCCGCTGGCGCACGGGCGGGCTGTCTTCCATCGGGTCGGATTAGATGTGGTAGATGTCGAGAACGTGATGGACGTAATCGTTCTTCAGAACAACGTACTTCTTCTTGATGACCGGCTTCGGGCCGGACACGTCGAGGGTGTACTCCGAGAAGCCGAAGTAGGTGTCCAGGATGTCGTAGCGGAAGCTGTGGGTGGTCCAGTTGAAGCGCAGCTTGACGCTGTTTTCGTCCTGCGACAGCACTTCGAGGTTGGTGATCGCGTGGCTGTGGCGGGTATCGGGGATCGTCGCGCTGGAGCGCTCGGTTTCGATACGGAAGATGCGGTCTTCGAGGCCTTGACGGTTGGCGTAGTAGATCAGCGAGACTTCATTCTGCGGATCGCTGGTCAGCGTGTCGTCGTCGTCCCACGAAGGCATCCAGAACTCGACGTCCTCGGCGTAGAACTCCAGCCAGTCGACCCAACGGCGTTCGTCGAGGGCGCGGGATTCCTGGAATACAAAAGATTGAATGGCTTCGTAGGACAGCATCAGTTGGCTCCGTTTTCTTGTTCGGCGAGGATTGCTTTTTTCATCGTTTCGAGCCAGTACTCGTGCTGCACGACGTACAGGCCTTCGTCTTCGGTCTTGACGCCGCTCAGTTCCGGCTTGAGGCCGATCAGGTCGGCGGTCGCGTCCGGACCCTTCACCCAGTGGGTGGAGCCGCGGGTCATGTCGTTCCACTTGACGGCGCGGGCGTTGAAGCCGTGCTGGCAGGAGCGGAACTCTTCCAGGTCGTCGGGGGTGGCCATGCCGGTGGCGTTGAAGAAGTCTTCGTACTGACGCAGGCGGCGGGCGCGGGCTTCCGGCGCTTCGCCCTTCGGCGCGATGCAGTAGATGATGGCTTCGGTCTTGTCGACGGCGAGCGGACGAAGCACGCGGATCTGCGAGCTGAACTGGTCCATCAGATAGACGTTCGGGTACAGGCACAGGTTGCGGGACTTGCTCAGCATCCAGTCGGCCCGGGCTTCGCCGAACTTCTCGATCCATTCGTCGCGCTTGGCCCACAGGGGACGGTCTTCCGGGTTGGCCCAGTTGGTCCACAGCAGCATGTGGCCGTTCTTGAACGAGTAGGAGCCGCCGCCCTTGCGCGCCCAGCCGCCGGCGCTCATGGCCTTGATGGTGTCAACCTTGCCGTCGGTCGTGCGGCGGCCCTGGGTGGCGGCGTAGTTCCAGTGCACTGCGGTGACGTGGTAGCCGTCGGCGCCGTTTTCGGCCTGGAGCTTCCAGTTGGCGTCGAAGGTGTAGGCGCCGGAGCCGCGCAGCACTTCGATGCCTTCGGGCGACTGGTCGACGATCATGTCGATGATCTTGGCGGCTTCGCCGAGGTGCTCGGCGAGCGGCACGACGTCGGGGTTGATGCTGCCGAACAGGAAGCCGCGATAGTTTTCGAAGGCGCCCAGCTTGACCAGATCGTGGCTGCCGTTCTTGTTGAAGCACTCGGGGTAGCCGGCGTCGGGGGTCTGATCCTTGACCTTGAGCAGCTTGCCGGTGTTGTTGAACGTCCAGCCGTGGAACGGGCAGGTGAAGCTCGATTTGTTGCCCTTCTTGTGACGGGCAAGCGTGGCGCCACGGTGAGTACACGTGTTGGCCATCGCGTGGAGTTGGCCGGTCTTGTCGCGGGTGATGAGCACCGGCTGGCGGCCGACGTAGATGTTCAGGTAGT
>CALMXT010000096.1 GCA_937871125.1 uncultured Zoogloea sp.
CTGCTGATCGACGAGCGCCCCGAAGAAGTCACCGAAATGCAGCGCTCGGTAAAGGGCGAGGTCGTGGCTTCCACTTTCGACGAACCTGCGATCCGCCACGTACAGGTTGCCGAAATGGTCATCGAAAAGGCCAAGCGCCTCGTCGAGCACAAGAAAGATGTGGTCATCCTGCTCGACTCGCTGACCCGACTGGCCCGCGCCTACAACACCGTCGTGCCCGCCTCGGGCAAGGTGCTGACCGGCGGCGTCGATGCCAACGCCCTGCAAAAGCCCAAACGCTTTTTCGGCGCGGCCCGCAACATCGAAGAAGGCGGTTCGCTCACCATTATCGCCAGTGCGCTGATCGATACCGGCAGCCGCATGGACGACGTGATCTACGAAGAATTCAAGGGTACCGGCAACATGGAGATCCACCTGGATCGCCGCATGGCCGAGAAGCGCGTCTACCCCGCAATCAACGTCAATCGCTCCGGCACCCGCCGCGAAGAGTTGCTGCTGAAGTCCGATGTGCTCCAGAAGGTCTGGGTGCTGCGCAAGCTTCTGTACGGCATGGACGACATCGATGCAATGGAGTTTCTGCTCGACAAGATCAAGGCCACCAAGAGCAACAGCGAGTTCTTCGACGCCATGCGCCGCGGCTGACACTCGACAGTCAGGCCCACGGCACCGCAGTACCGCGGCGTCGCCGACCCCGAATCCCGAAGCCCCTGTCCAGCAGGGGCTTCGTTTTTTCCGGGACCGGGACCGGCGACGCCTTCAGCCCGCCCGGACCGGGACGGCCGGGCTGAAGGTGGAGCGCCTTCGCCCGCTACCGCCCGACGGATTCAGAACCGTCCGAGCTTTCGGTACAGCGTATTCCGGCTGATCCCCAAACGCCGCGCCGCCGCCGAGATGTTGCCGCTCTCGGCCTCCAGCGTGCGCTGGATCATATCCCGCTCGATTTCCTCCAGCCGCCCGAAGGCGTTTGCTCCCGCCGCCGGCGCTTCGGCCACCTCAAGCGCACGGACGGCGGCCACGCCGGCCGGGGCCGGAGACGCGCCTGCGGACAGCATGTCGATTTCCTCGAACACATCGTCGGGCAGATGCCAGGTTTCGATCAGATCCTCGCCCTCGTCGAGCAGCGCGATGGCCACCTTGATGACATTGCTGAGCTGGCGGATGTTGCCCGGCCAGCGATAGCGCAGGAAAGCGTCCATCACTCTCCCGGAAACCTGCACCTTGCGATCGGGGCCGGCTTCCTCGCGGAGCAGCTTTTCGATCAGGCTGCCGATATCGCTGCGCTCGCGGAGCGACGGCAAATTGATACACAAGCCGTTGAGCCGGTAGTACAAGTCCTCGCGGAAACCGCCACGCGCCACTTCTTCCTTCAGCTTGCGGTGGGTGGCGCAGACCAGTGTGATGTCCACCGGAATGCTCTTGTTGGTGCCCAGCGGCGTGACACAGCGCTCCTGCAGCACGCGCAGCAGGCGGGCCTGCAGCGACAGGGGCATGTCGCCGATTTCGTCGAGGAAGAGCGTTCCGCCGTGGGCCTGCTGGATCTTGCCGACCGCCCCCTCCTTGCGCGCGCCGGTAAAAGCGCCGCCCGAGTAGCCGAACAGTTCCGACTCGATCAGGGTTTCGGGAATCGCCGCACAGTTGAGCGCCACGAAAGGCCCTTGGGCGCGAGGGCCGCTGTTGTGAAAGGCCTTGGCAAACATTTCCTTGCCGGCACCGGATTCGCCCTGAACGAGAATCGGGATGTCGCGGCCAAGAATGCGGGTGGCCTTGTCGATGGCCGCCTGCAAACGCTCGTCGCCGGTGGACAGAAACTTGAGCGTCAGGCGCGGTCGGTCGGCGGGAGGAACGGCTGCGGGCTCCGGCTTCACGATCTTGCCGACGCGCTCGCCGCGCGCGTCGAGCAGTATCGGGCTGGCATTACCGGTCAGCGCCGTGACGTTGCCGCGCAGACGGGCGTAGAAGCGTTCGCCGTTGCGCCCGCCGATGGCGATCAGCGACGAAGGATCGCGCCGGGCGCGGTCGATCAGGGTGCCCAAGGGCACGTCGAACAGCATGCTGTAGTGGCGACGGGGCAGATCCTCGCGACGCAGCCCCAGAAGCTCGAGGGCGGACTGGTCGGCGCCGAGCAGATCGCCGTCGGGGCCGATTGCCAGCATGGCTTCGCAGAGGCTGCCGACATGGTCGGGCCGTATATGAAAACCGATCAGGCCTTGATGGGCAAACTCGGATTCGAACAAACGCTTTTCGATGATTCGCGACGACATTTTGACTAGACCGAGAGAATGGCGCTGGTATGCGCGGTAGTCGCTGGAAATATCCAGCACGCCCATCAGACGCCCTTGGGCATCCTGAATCGGCGCGGCACTGCAGGTGAGGAAGGCGTTGCCTTCGAAAAAGTGTTCGGAGCCGAAGACATTCACGGCGTTGCGCTCGGCCAGCGCCGTGCCGATGGCGTTGGTTCCGCGTTCGGATTCGTGCCAGTTGGCGCCCGGACGCAGCGCGACCTGCTCGGCCTGACACAGAAAATCGGGATCGCCATAGCTCTGCAGCAGCATGCCCCGCGAATCGGCAAGCACAACCATGCTATGGGAGTTACGGATCTGCTCGAAGAGGTGCTCCAGAACCGGCTGGGCGTGGGACAGTAGCGTGCGATTACGTTCGCGGGCTTCGGCCACCACCCGCTGGTCGGGCTCGCCGCCGCCCTTGCGGGCCGGATCGAGACCAGCCTGACGGCAACGTTCCCAAGAACGTAACACATTGTTGTCGAGCAAGGCGGCCGGCAGCTCACCCCGACCAAAGAACAGCGAGCGCGCCTCGAGAAGGCTGACCGAACGGGCTTCGGTATTGAATGGAACCTGCATTTTGTCTTCCCCCTTCCGCCGATGCGGAATATTTGCCGGGATCGAGCCCGGTTTTTCTATGTGCTCCAAAATGTAGCAGCCGAATCATATTTCAGCAATGTGACTGCTCCACCGTGCATCTCCCTGAGCAAATCCCGCGCCAGTTTATCGCCCCATAAACAGAACATATAAACTCGGCTGCCACTGCACGCAAGCGCAAGGTTCGGGCTTTCGATCAAACTTGGCACGCCCCTTGCTGCTTGCTCACCGCCACGGCGATACGCCCCAGGGCGAAGCGCTCGACGAATTCCAATCAAGACCAAAGGTGACCCAGGTGACAGTTCGCAATTTCTCCCTCATCCGTACCCTCTCCGCCGCAGCCCTGACGCTCGCCGCCGGCCTCGTGTTCGCCCACGGCGACGTGACTCCGCAGGCAGTCGACACCTCGACGCTGAAGTCGGTCGGCAAGGAATGGCTGGCCAAGAACCCCTTCCTCGGCGACAAGGAAGCGATCCGCATCGGGGCCTCCGCCTTCAACCAGAACTGCGCCCGCTGTCACGGCCTCGGCGCGGTATCCGGCGGCATCGCCCCCGACCTGCGCTACCTGCCGACCGGCCAGGAAGGCGACGAAATCTTCCTGCAGCGCATCCGCCACGGCGCCACCCGCGACGGTCGCGTATATATGCCCCCGTTCGAAGGCATCCTCTCCCAGGAAGCCATGTGGACCATCCGCGCCTGGCTGGAGACCGTCCGTGAAGACTGA
>CALMXT010000097.1 GCA_937871125.1 uncultured Zoogloea sp.
CCTTTGGCGGCCTCGATCAGCGCGGCCTTCACGTCGTCGCCGTAGGCGCCGTTTTCAAGGCCGGTGATGATCCGGGCCAGCGCCCGGCGGTCGCCGGACTTGAGCGCCGCGACGACGGTGTCGGCGCCCTTGGGCACGGCACCGGAAAGATCCTCGTCGCAACGCTGCACGAGATCGTTGATCATGCCCTGCAGGCCCAGCACCGCGCCGTCTTCCGGCGAATAGATGCGGGTGACGCCGTAGTCGTGGAGTTCCTTGATTTCGGTCGGCACGATCACGCCGCCGCCGCCGCCGAAAACCTTGATGTTCTCGCCGCCGTTTTCGCGCAGCAGGTCGATCATGTACTTGAAGAATTCCACGTGGCCGCCCTGGTAGGACGTGATCGCAATCCCTTGCACGTCTTCCTGCAGCGCCGCGTTGACGATCTCGCCCACCGAACGGTTGTGCCCGAGGTGAATGACCTCGGAGCCGGTGGATTGCAGGATCCGGCGCATGATGTTGATCGACGCATCGTGGCCGTCGAAAAGCGCTGCAGCGGTAACGAAACGCACCTTGTTCTTGGGTTTGTATGCAACGAGTTTCTTGGCAACGCTCAGGTCGGTCATGGTTATCTCCTCCACATCGTGTTTGTATAGGTATTCATCTTAGAAGCCCGCCGACGCCTTTGCCATTGCCGATGTTGACGGGATTCGTGCAAAATCCGCCAAGCTGCATCTCCGCCCTTTAGCGCGGCCAACCGGAATGGAGAAGCGCCCATGCCCGCCAGCCAAAGCCGCAAACATACAAGCGTTTCAATGGGTTTCGTCAGCGGCATGCTGACCGGAATGGTGCGTCGCAATAAAAACCCCGCAACGGTGCTCGCCGGCCTCGATATCGATCTTGCAGACGCGGCCAGCCGGGTTCCGGTGGATCGCTACGCCACGCTCTACAACCGGGTGATCGCCGAGCTGGACGACGAGGCCTTCGGGCTCTTCCCCGACAGCATGCGGCCGGGCAGCTTCGAATTCCTGTGCCGCGGCATGCTCGGCGCCCCGACCCTCGCCGACGCCTTCGACCGGGCGCGGCGCTTCCTGTCCATCGTGCTGCCCGATCTTGCCGTCAGCGTCGAACGCGGTGGCGACCGGGCCGAACTGCGGATCGCCGAAACCGCCCCGCTCACCGCCGACCCGGACGACCCGGCCCGGGTGTTCGCCTTCGAATGGCTGCTGCGCCTGCTCCACAGCCTGTCGTGCTGGCTGGTCGGGCGCGGGCTGGCGCTCGATTCGGTGGACTTCCCGTTCCGCCGGCCGGCCCACGCCGACGACTACACGCTGGTCTACACCGAACGGTCCAGCTTCGTCGGCGGCCAGCGCCTGACCGCCCGCTTCAACGCGACGCTTCTGGAATTGCCGATCCGCCGCGACGAAGCCGCGCTGGCCCACTTCCTCGAAGGTGCGCCGGGGCGCATCAGCATGCTCTACCGGCGCGACCGCGCATCCGTCACGCGGGTGCGCGACCTGATCCGCGAGGCCCTGCCGGCCAGCCTGTCCCAGGACGAAGTCGCAAGCCGCCTGCACATGTCGCCGCGCACCCTGCACCGCCGGCTGGAAGAAGAAGGCGCCAGCTTCCGCAGCATCAAGGAAGCCCTGCGCCGCGACATCGCCCTGGCCCGCCTCACCAAGACCCGCCAGCCCATCGCCCAGGTGGCGGCCGACCTGGGCTACGCCGACACCTCGGCCTTTTACCGCGCCTTTACCGGCTGGACCGGCCTGTCGCCGGAACGCTATCGCAAGCAACTCGCGAACAGTGCCGCGCAAAGCAGCGCCGGCAATCCTTAAAATGGCCCGCCAAACAC
>CALMXT010000098.1 GCA_937871125.1 uncultured Zoogloea sp.
GCGCTGGCGGAGGCCGGCGAGCAGGTGCTCGACCTTGAAAATCTGGCCAACCACCGCGGCTCCGTGCTGGGGGGGGCGCCGCACACCGTCCAGCCGGGCCAGAAGGCCTTTGAAACGGGGCTGTGGTCGGCCCTGCGCGGTTTCGATCCGGCGCGCCCGGTATGGGTGGAGTCCGAGAGCCGCCGCATCGGTCGGCTGCATGTGCCGGCCGCGCTCTTCGAGCGGCTGCGGGACGGGGAGTGCCTGCGCGTCCAGGCGCCGTTGGAGGCGCGTATCGATCACTTGCTGGAGCGTTATGCAGACCTGATCGCCGATCCGCTGGCGTTCAACGAAAAACTGCAGCGGCTGGTCGAGCAGCATGGACACCGGAAGGTGGAGGGCTGGCAGGCGCTGGTGACGGCCGGCGCATGGCGCCAATTGGCGCAAGTGTTGGTGACGGAGCACTACGATCCGGCCTACCGGCGGGGTGGCGAGGGGCTTTATCGGCGGATTGCCGAAGGGCGGGACGTGTCCCTCGCCGCGCTGGACGCGGCAAGCCTCGCGGCGACGGCGCGGATGCTGGCCTCGCCCGCCGTCTGATCGAGGCGCTCAGTTCCGCGCGATGTCCGCGAGGGTGGCGTCGAGGCGGGCGAGCAGTTTTTCGGCGAGGGGCAGGGTGTCGGCCGCCAGATTCCGCGCGGCGCGTTCGGTCCGGTCGGCCTGCTCGCTGAGCGCCCAGGCCATGATATTGCCGGCCGCGCTCCTGATGGCGCCGGCTTGTTCGGCAATCGACGGCATGTCGCCGTCCGCGACGGCTTTACGCAGGCGTTCCCGGGTCCTGGTGTGGCTGGTGGCGAAACTGCCGAGCAGTCGGAGGATGAAATCGGGCCGGTCGGCGTAGCGCGCATTGAGGGCGTCAAGGTCGACGGTGCCGGCGGGTGGCGTTTCGGCGTTGTCCTCCGGTGTGGCGGCGGGACGGCGGGCGTGACGCAGAATGATCGCGACGAGGGCGTCGAGATCGAGCGGTTTGGCGATGTGGTCCACCATGCCCGCTGCGGCGCATTTGGTTTTCTCTTCGGCCATCGCGTGGGCGGTCTGGCCGATCACGGGCAGTTCCGGGGCCAGTTCGCGGATCCGCCGGGTGGCTTCGTAGCCGTCCATTTCGGGCATCTGGATGTCCATCAGCACCGCCTGAAACTCGCCGGCGCCGGCCTTGGCGATGCGTTCGACGGCAGCCCGTCCGTTGCCCACGATCTCGAGCCGGGCGCCTTCCGAGAGGAGCATGTCTTCGAGCACGAGCTGGTTGACTTCGTTGTCTTCGGCGGCGAGTACGGAGAGGCCGGCAAGCCGTGCGCGTCGGCCGGGGGCGGCGTCGGCGGGTTCGGCGGGCAGCGCCGCTAGCTCTCCGGGAAGATAGGGCAGGCGGACTTCGAAGCTGCTGCCGCGGCCGTACTGGCTGCTTGCCTGAATGGTGCCGCCGAAGAGGTCCACCAGCTGTTTGGTGATGGCGAGGCCGAGACCGGTGCCGCCGAAGCGGCGGGTGGTGGAACTGTCGGCCTGTTCGAAGGCCTGGAAAAGCTGGCTGAGGCGGCAGGCGTCGATGCCGATGCCGGTGTCGCTGACCCGGAAGACCAGATGGTCGCCTTCGCAGGCGGCGTAGAGCGAAACGTCGCCTTTTTCGGTGAATTTGAGCGCATTGGAGAGCAGGTTGCTGAGGATCTGCCCGAGGCGCAGCGGATCGGTCTTGCAGACGGCCGGCAGGCTGGGCGCAAGGTCGATGTGCAGGTTCAGGCGCCGGTTCTCAGCTCGTTCGCCGAAAATGCCGACGGTGCCTTTCAGCAGCGCGGGAAGGTCGACCGCGACGGCTTCCAGGTGGAGTTTGCCGGCTTCGATCTTGGAGAAATCGAGGATGTCGTTCACCACGCCGAGGAGCAGGGTGCCGGAATCGAGGATGTGGGAGAAGGCATCCCGGGTGCGTTTGTCGGCGCTGTCCCGGAAGCCCATGCGGGCAAAGCCGAGGATGCCGTTGAGGGGGGTGCGGATTTCGTGGCTCATGTTGGCCAGGAATTCGCTTTTCACGCTGGCCAGTTTTTCGGCGGCCTGGAGCGCCTGTTCGCGGGCATCTTCCATCGCCCGGCGCTCGGTGACGTCCATGAAACTGACCACTGCGCCGACGATGCGACCGTCCCGGATCATCGGGTGGGTGGAGTAAATGACGGGCACGGGATGCCCGTCGGCGTGCCAATACACTTCGTCGGTGGTGGTGACCACTTCGCCTTTGCGCAGGGTCTGGTTGGTCGGGCAGTCGGTGACGAGGTAAGGCTGGCCGTCGGCGTGGTGGTGGTGAATGATGGGGTGGATGTGCTTGCCGATGACCGATTCGCTGGACAGGCCAAGGATCCGGCAGGCGGCCGGGTTGATGAAGGTGACGCAGCCGTGGGTGTTGACGCCATAGACGCCGTCGGCGGTGGATTCGAGAATCAGGCGGATGCTGGCTTCGGAGCTGGAGAGCTGCGCGGTACGTTCGGCCACCAGTCGTTCGAGATGGAGCTGGTGCTGGCGGAGTTCGTCTTCGAGCGCCTTGCGGCTGCTGATGTTGCGGCATACGCCGAAGATCCGGTCGACGTGGCCGTTTTCGCCGAAGGTGGCGCTGGCCCAGTCGGCAACCCAGATGTAATGGCCTTCGGCGTTGCGCAGACGGTATTCGATGGCGTAGTCGGGGGTCTGCGCGCTGAGGCCGCGGAGGGCGCGGAGGTGGCTTGCCCGATCGTCGGGGTGAATCAGTTCGACATAATGTTTTCCGTATATTTCGGCCGGTAGCCCCCAGTTTTGAGACAACTCGCCGTCGCGATGCACCCGGTCGGTAGCTCTTTCGTATTCGTAGGCCTCCATGCTGGCGGCGTGGAGCGCCACGCGCATGCGTTTCTCGCTGGCTTCCAGCGCGGCCGCTGCGCGCGAGTGAACGATGCCGATGGCCGCAGTGTGGGTCGCCACATCCACCAGTTGCGCGGCGGAGGTGACATCGAGGGGCGAGGTGGTGCCGTAGATGGCGAAAGTGCCGAGCAGACCGCCGTCGCTGTCGAGAATCGGGGTGGACCAGCAGGCGTGGAGGCCGGCGGCATGGGCCACACCGTGAAGGGGCGCCCAGCGGGGGTCGATCTGGATGTCGTTGGTCAGGATGGCGTCGTGGAGGAAGGCCGCACTGGCGCCGGCCTCCCGGTTGGCGCCGATGGGCAGTCCGTCGATGGTGCGGCCGTAGTCTTCGGGCAGGCTCGGCGCGGCAGCGTGGCGGAGTGTGGCGCTGTGGGGCTCGAAAAGATGGATGGCGCAGTGCAGACCCCCGGCGCGGGCCTCGATGCCTTGCAGCAGGCGGTTGAGGATGCGCGGCAGCGGGGCGCCGCTGGCGATCATTTCGAGGATTTGGTTCTGGGTTGTGCGCAGGCCCGCGACGCGCTTCTGTTCGTCGATGTTGTGGGCAACGCAGAGGAGGCCGGGACGGCGATGGGTGCCGAGGGCAATCGGCGTGACGATCTGCGAGACGGTGACGATGCTGCCGTCCTTCCGGATGCACCGCCATTCTCC
>CALMXT010000099.1 GCA_937871125.1 uncultured Zoogloea sp.
ATGCACCTATTAGGTGCATGGATGGAGCCCAGAGGTCCGACATCGAGACTTTTTGCTCCAAAGTCGGAGCGCCGGACTCCCACATCGCACAACCAAGGTCCGCCCGCACCGCACCAAGCGCCACGCCGCCACGGCCACCGCCCGCCCCCGATCCGTCGCCCATCTCACCAATCCTCCCGCACCGCCAACACCGCGTCCTGACGCATCGCCTGCCGCCCGGCGAGCACCGCCGCCAGCGCCCCGAGCGCCACCAGCCCAGCCCCGAACAGCGCCAGCGAGGCCCACGGCACATGCAGATCCATGCTCCAGTGAAAGCTCTGCCGATTCACCACCTCGATCAGCACCAACCCGATCGCCCCGCCCGCCAGCAAGCCCGCCAACACCCCCACCCCGGCCGCCAGGGCGCCTTCGAGTGCCAGCATCCAGCCGATCTGGCGCCGCGTCAGGCCCAGGTGGCGCAGCATGCCGAACTCCCGCCGACGCGCCGCCGCCAGCGCCGCAAAGCTCGCCGCCACACCGGCCAGCCCGATGGCCACCGCCACCGCTTCGAGCAGATAGGTCACCGCAAAGCTGCGGTCGAAAATGCGCAGGCTGATGGCGCGGATTTCGCCGGGGCGGATGAACTCCAGCGTACCCGGCGGCACCCGCGCCCGCAGCGCCGCTTCCATCCCGCCCAGCGTCGCGCCGGAAGCGACGAAAAACGCCGCGTCGTTGGCGAGGCGGTCGCCGGTGAGGCGCCGATAGTCGGCCAGATCGATCATCACCGCGCCGGTCTGGCGCGCGTAATCCCGCCACACTCCCGCCACCCGCAGCACCGTGGCCTGCCCAGCCAGCGGCAGCACCACCCGCGCCCCCGGCTGCCAGCCATGCAGATCCTGCATCGCCTCCGAAATCCAGATCGCCGGTTCGCGCCCGGTCGACACCGCACGCCCGACCAGCGGCAGCCCGCCGCCGTCCGCCGCCACCGGCCGCGCAATCAAGGTCACCGGCGCCTGCCCGGGCGCCAGCCGCAGGCTGTCGAAGCGGGTGAAACGCACCTCGCCCACCCCCGGCGCCGCGGCGAGACGCGCCTGCAGTTCTTCGTCGAGGTAGCCGCTGGAAAGGGCCTTGCTGGCGCGCAGGTAAAGGTCGGCCGGCAGCACCTCACCGAGCCATTCATCCACCGAATCCCGGAACGACGCCACCATGATCGCCATCGCCGCCGCCAACGCCACGCTGGCCAGCACCCCGGCCGCCGCCACCACCGCATGCCCCGGCGCGGCACCGAGACGCGCCGCCGCCAGCCGCGCCGGCACCGGGCCGCCCGCCGGCAAGCGGCGTGCAAGGCCGGCGGCCAGCGCCGGCAGCAACATCGTGCTGCCCGCGAGCAGGCAGGCCACCGCGAGATAGCCGCCCAGCGGCAAGCCCTCCACCGGCGGAATGCGCGCCGCCGCAAGGCTCGCCGCAAGAACCGCCAGGCCCAGCAGCGGATGGCCGCGCCCGCCGATCGACACCGCCTCGTCGCCGGCCTTGAGCGCCCGCGCCGGCGACACCGTGGCCGCTTCCCGCGCCGGCAACCAGGCACCGGCCACGCCGGCCAGCACGCCGAGCGCCACATACACGGCGGTCGTGACGGGCTGAAACTGCAGTTGCGGCTTGAGCCCCTGGAAATAGCCCGCGCCCAGATCGCCGCCGAGCAGCGCCAGCGCGCCCCAGGCGAGGCCGTAGCCCAGCGCCGTGCCGACGATTCCGCCCGCCAGCCCGACCGCCGCGCCCTCGGCCAGCAGCCAGCCGAACAGGGTTTGCCGGCTCAACCCGATGGCGCGCAAAAAGGCAAACTCGGTGCGCCGCCGCACCACCGACAACGCCTGCGCCGAAAAAACCAGAAAGCCGCCGGTGAGCAAAGCAATCGCCGTCAGCATGGTCAGATTCACCCGATAGGCGCGGGAGAGGTTCGCGGCCTCGTCCTCGGCCGCTTCCGGCGCGGCGATCACCACCCCGGCGGGCAGCAGCGACTGCAGGACATCCCGCGCCGCCTCCGGCGTCACCCCGTCGGCCAGCCGCAGATCGATGCGGCTCAGGCGCCCGATGCGGCCGAAATGGGCCTGCACCGCAGCGATGTCCATCACCGCCAGCCGCCGCCCCTCGCCCACGCCGGGCAGATCGCCGGCCACGCGCAGATCGAGCGCCGCCGCCCCGGCCTGCACGCGCAGCCGCCCGCCGGGCTTGACACCCAGATCGGTCAGCACCGCCGCGCTGAGAAAGACGCCGTCGTCCGACAGCACGGCGAACCGGTCGCTGCCCTCCGCCGCCCGCGGCAGCAGCAGCGGGCTGACCCGCCCCAGCGCAAAGACATCCACGCCCAGCAGTTTCAGGCTGTCGTCGCGGCCGGCGAGTTTCGCCTCGACCTCCACCAGCGGGCTCGCCTCGGCCACCTCCGGGCGCGCCGCCAGCACGGCGTAGAGCCCCTCGTCGAAACCGCCCCGCGGCCCGCTCACCTGCAGGTCGGCATCGCCCGCCAGGGTGCGCAGGCCGCGGCCGAACTCGGACAGCGCCGCTTCGTGCACCACCTGCACGGCCATGCCGAGCGCCACCCCAAGCACGATGGCAACGAAGGAAAACAGCGTCGCCACCCGACGCCGGGCCAGCGAGCCGAGAAAGACCGGCCCGAGCGTCAGGAAACGCATCCGTGCAGCCCCGTTGCGTCGAGGCGCAGCACCCGGTCGGCGGTGGCTGCCGCTTCCTGCGAATGGGTCACCAGAATGCCGATGGCGCCAGCGCGGCGGATGCGCCCGGCCAAGAGTTCGAGCACCCGGGCGCCGTTGGCCGGATCGAGGTTGCCGGTGGGCTCGTCGGCCAGCACCAGCCGCGGGCCATGCACCAGCGCGCGGGCGATGGCCACCCGCTGCATCTCGCCGCCGGAAAGCTCCCGCGGCCAGCTGTCGGCCCGCTCCGCCAGCCCCACCGCATCGAGCAATTGCAGCGCCGGACCGTCCGCCGCGGCGCCATCGACCCCTTGCAGCCACAGCGGCAAGGCCACGTTCTGACGCACGCTGAGGTGGGGTAGAACGTGGAAAGCCTGGAACACGAAGCCCAGCTTGTCGCGCCGCAGACGGGTGAGCGCGTCGTCGTCGAGCTGGCCGTAGTCGCTGCCGTCGAGCACCAGCCGTCCGCCGTCCGGCCGGTCCAGCCCGGCGATGAGGTTCAGCAGCGTCGATTTGCCGACGCCCGACTCGCCGACAATCGCCACGTATTCGCCGGGCTGCAGGCGCAGATCGACCTCGCGCAGCACCGTGCGACCGTTGAACCGACGGGAAAGTTGGTGGATCTCGAGCATTGGGGAAAAACGCCAGCGGGTGAAGTGAGACGGCCGCCGCAGCGGCTCCCGTTTTGGATAATGCGGTCAAATCGGGCCCTTGCGGGACGCTAATTCCATGCGCCAGCCGGCCCAGCGCCCCGGTATACTCCGCCCGCCCATGCCCGTCGACCACTACGAGAACTTTCCCGTCGCGTCCTTTCTGCTGCCTGCGCGCCTGCGCGAGCCGGTGGAGGCGATCTATGCGTTTGCCCGCTCGGCCGACGACATCGCCGACGAAGGCGACGCGCCGCCCATCTTTCGGCTGGCGCGGCTCAACGACTACCGCCGGGCGCTGCATGCCATCGAACAGGGCACGCCCTTCGACGACCCGACGCTGGCGCCGATCTTCGACCGCCTCGGGCGCAACATCCGCGAATTCAAGCTGCCGGTCGGCCTCTTCCGCGATCTGCTCGACGCCTTCAGTCAGGACGTGGGCAAAACCCGTTACGCCGACTTTGCCGAGTTGTCCGACTACTGCCGCCGTTCGGCCAACCCGGTCGGCCGTCTGCTGCTGTGCCTCTACGGCGCCGCCACACCGGACAACCTGCGGATGTCCGATCGCATCTGCACCAGCCTGCAGCTCATCAACTTCTGGCAGGACGTGGCCGTCGACTGGCAAAAGCAGCGTGTCTATCTGCCCCAGGCCGACCTGGAACGCTTCGGCGTCAGCGAAGCCTGCATTGCCGAAGGGCAGGTCACGCGCCAGTTTTCCGCGCTGATGGATTTCGAGATCCAGCGCGCCCGCACGATGATGCTCCACGGCGCGCCGCTCGCCCGCCAGCTGCCCGGCCGCCTCGGCTGGGAGTTGCGCCTCGTCGTGCAGGGCGGCCTCGCCGTGCTCGACAAGATCGAGGCCGAAGCCTACGACGTCTTCAACCACCGCCCCGTCCTGGGCAAGTCCGACTGGCTGCGCCTCGCCTGGCGCGCCGTCGTCCGCTAGTCCGCGCCCCATTTGGTAGCCATGACCGATCCCCACGCCTACTGCCAGGAAAGAGCCGCCGCCAGCGGCTCCAGTTTCTACTACAGCTTCATGTTCCTGCCCCCCGAGCGGCGCCAGGCCATCACCGCCCTGTACGCCTTCTGCCGCGAGGTGGATGACGTGGTGGACGAATGTCACGACATCCAGATCGCCCAGACCAAACTCGACTGGTGGCGCCGGCAGATTGCCGAAGTCTTCGACGGCGCACCGCAACACCCCGTCGCCCAAGCCCTGCAGGACGTCTCGACCCGCTTCAGCCTGCCCCGCGAGCAACTGCTGGAAATCATCGACGGCATGCAGATGGATCTCCAGCAAACCCGTTACCTCGACTGGAAGGCCCTCAACCTCTACTGTTACCGGGTCGCCAGCGTGGTCGGCCTGCTGTCGGCGGAAATCTTCGGCTACACCAACCGCCAGACCTTGAAATACGCCCACGACCTCGGCCTCGCCTTCCAGCTCACCAACATCATCCGCGACGTGGGCGAGGACGCCCGTCGGGGCCGCATCTATCTGCCCATCGACGAGATGCAGCGTTTCAACGTGCCGGCCAAACAGATTCTCGACGGCGAATATTCCGACCGCTTCCGCGAACTGATGACCTTCCAGGCCACCCGTGCCCGCCAGCTCTACGCCCAGGCCTTCGCCCAACTGCCGGCGGAGGACCGCAAGGCCCAGCGCCCCGGCCTGATCATGGCCGCCATCTATCGCACCCTGCTCGACGAAATCGAAGCCGACGGCTTCCAGGTGCTCGACCGCCGCACCTCGCTCACGCCCTTGCGCAAGATCTGGATCGCCGGCACGACCTGGTTCCGCGGATGAGCGCCCCGCCGCAGGTCGCCGTCGTCGGTGGCGGCTACGCCGGCTTTGCGGCAGCCGTCACGCTGGCCCGCGGCGGCGCCCGGGTAGCCCTTTTCGAAAGCTCGCGCACCCTCGGCGGACGGGCCCGCGTGGTCGATAAAGACGACTACCGGGTCGATAACGGCCAGCACATCCTGCTCGGTGCCTACACCGAAACCCTGCGCATGCTGCGCCTCGTCGGCGTCAAGCCGGGCGTGCTCGAAACCCGCCGGCTGGCCCTGGTTTACCCCGGCGAGTGCGAACTGCGCGCCGCGCCGCTGCCGGCCCCGCTGCATCTGGCGGTCGGGCTGCTGCGCGCCAAGGGTCTCGACTGGGCGGACAAGCTGGCCATGGCCCGCCTGATGCGCCGTCTCAAGCGCAGCGCCTTTCGTGTCGAGCCCGATCGGCCGGTGGCCGCCCTCCTTGCCGAAACCGCACAGACCGCAAAGCTCAGCCGCCTGATCTGGGAGCCGCTGTGCATTTCGGCGCTCAATACGCCGATTGCCGCCGCCTCGGCACAGGTTTTTGCCAACGTGCTGCGCGACAGCCTCGCCGCCGGCGCCTCGGCCTCCGACCTGCTGCTGCCGAAGATCGATCTTTCCGAACTCTTTCCCGTCCCCGCCTCCCGCTGGCTCGCCATGCGCGGTCACAGCGTGCGCACCGCCGAGCCCATCAAGGCCATCGAGCGCCACGACGACGGCTTCCGCCTCGACGGCGACCCGTGGCGCACGCCCTACGAGCATGTGGTGATCGCCACCGCGCCCTACCATGTGGCGCCGCTGGTCGAAGCACTGCCGGGCATGGCCAGCGTCGTCACGCAGATCGGGCAACTCGCGTATGAGCCCATCGTCACCGCCTGGCTGGCCTTCGACGCACCGCTCGACTTCCCCGAGCCGATGATCGGCATGAGTGGCGGTTACGGCCAGTGGGTTTTCGACCGCGGCGCCCTCGGTGGGCCGCAAGGTCTGGTCGGCATCGTCATCAGCGCCAGCGGCGCCCATCGGGAGATCGCCAAGGAGGCGCTGGAAATCGCCCTGCTGGAAGAGCTGCAAGCCGTTTTCGGCCCGCTGCCAACGCTGAAATGGGCACAGATCATCACCGAAAAGCGCGCCACCTTCGCCTGCACGCCCGGCCTCGTCCGCCCGACGACGCTCACCCCGGAACCCGGCCTATGGCTGGCCGGCGACTACATCGCCTCCGATTATCCGGCGACGATCGAATCCGCCGTGCAAAGCGGCGTCCTTGCCGGACGCAGCATCCTCAAACGCTGCGGGCTCAAGGAAAACCCCTTGTTCCAGCTCGACTGACGCTCAATCCACCAAACGCCCCGCCGACAGGCGCAGACTCCGCCCGCAGCGCGCAGCCAGCGCAGTGTCATGGGTCACCAGCACGAGGGTCGTGCCGGATTCCGCGTTGAGGGAAAACATCAGTTCGATGACCGCCTCGCCGGTGGCCACATCCAGGTTACCGGTCGGTTCGTCGGCCAGCACCAGCGCCGGGCCCGGCGCAAAGGCACGGGCGACCGCGACCCGCTGCTGCTCGCCACCGGAAAGCTGACGCGGGTAATGCCCGAGCCGCCCGGCCAGCCCGACCCGGCCGAGCCACGCTTCGGCCTCCTGGCGCGCGTCGCGACGACCCGCGAGCTCCAGCGGCAGCATCACGTTTTCCAAGGCGGTGAGTGCCGGCAAGAGCTGAAAGGACTGGAACACGAAACCCACGCAGGCGCCGCGCAGCGCCGCCCGCCCGTCCTCGTCCAGCGCGAAGAGATCCTGCCCGCGAATGCGTACCGTGCCGCCGCTCGGCGAATCCAGCCCGGCCAGCAAGCCCAGCAGCGTGGACTTTCCGGAGCCCGACGCCCCGACGATGGCCACCGCCTCGCCGGCCATGATGTCGAAGGACACATCGTCGAGAATGTGCAGTTCGGCCCCGCCGTCGGATACCACCGTGCGGCTGAGGCGGCTTACCTCCACCACCGGCGCCAGCTCGGTCGCCGCGGCGGATGAGTCGTTCAAGGTTCTGTTCAGCATGGACATGTGGAGTACGGCGACGGCGAGAGGTTCAGATCGACGCGGATTATTCCTGCTGCCGGATGAAAACCCGCGTGGTGAACGAAAGAAGGCAGCCCTGCGGCTGCCCCCTGAAACGGTGGATCGGCAAAATCAATCCACGTGGTAGTTCGGCGCTTCCTTGGTGATCTGCACGTCGTGGACGTGGGATTCACGGATGCCGGCCGAAGTGATCTCGACGAACTCGGCGCGGGTGCGCATCTCGTCGATGGTCGCGCAACCCACATAGCCCATGGAGGCACGCAAGCCGCCCATCAGTTGGTGGATCACCGCAGTCACGGCACCCTTGTAGGGCACGCGGCCTTCGATGCCTTCCGGCACCAGCTTGTCCACGTTGCCGTCGTTCTCCTGGA
>CALMXT010000100.1 GCA_937871125.1 uncultured Zoogloea sp.
AGCGCGGCGAGAAACTTCTGTCGGGCGGTTTCGAGTTCGGCTTTGGCGAAGTCGTCGGTCAGGCGCAGGGCGGTGCCGAAGAAGGCGTCGAAGGCGGTGAGGACGCGGGCTTCGTCGAGTGTGCGGAGGCTGGCCGGTTCGGGGGCGGGCGGGGGGACGCCGTCGGCGGGCTTGAGCACGGCGTAGCGGGGGATCATGCGCTGGCCGCCTTTTTCGGAGGCGGCGGTCATCGGGCCGGTTTTGGTGAAGATCTCGCCTTCGTATTCGAAGCGGGCGCCGAGGGGGAGCTGGGTGAGTTTCATGGCGGATTGGGGAGGTTTCAGTAGCCCAGTGCGCGGGCGATGAAATTGCGCGGGACGCGGGGTTTGGGCACTTTGGTGCCGAACCAGTTGCGCACGTCTTCGTCGAGGCCGATGCCGTGCATGTAGTTGTAGAGCGCTTTGTTGAGGGCGACGCCGAGGGTGTCGTGGTCGACGCCGGTGGGGTCGGTGAAGCCGACGTCGTTCTTGGCGAAGCTGATCGGCGGGAGCGGCTTGAGTTTGACGCCGTATTCTTCCGGGTTCTGGCCGACCGGCGAATGCACGGTGCACACGAAACGGTGGAAGAAGCCGGACTGGATGCAGCCGGCGTCGAAGAGCTGGCGGACGTATTCGAGGGCGTCGACGGTGTCTTGGACGGTTTGGGTGGGGAAGCCGTACATCAGGTAGGCGTGGACGAGGATGCCGGCGTCGGAGAAGCCCTTGGTGACGCGGGCCACCTGATCCACCGAGACGCCCTTTTTCATGAGCTTGAGCAGGCGGTCGGAGGCGACTTCGAGGCCGCCGGAGATGGCGATGCAGCCGCTGTCGGCGAGTTGCCGGCAGAGTTCGGGGGTGAAGGATTTCTCGAAGCGGATGTTGCCCCACCAGGAAATGGCCCGGTTGCGGCGGGCGAGTTCGTCGGCCATCGCTTTGAGGGCTTTGGGCGGGGCGGCTTCGTCGACGAAGTGAAAGCCGGTCTGGCCGGTTTCGGCGACGACGGCTTCGATGCGATCGACCAGCAGTTCGGCGCCGATGCCGTCGTAGCGGCCGATGTAGTCGAGGCTGACGTCGCAGAAGCTGCATTTTTTCCAGTAGCAGCCGTGGGCGACGGTGAGTTTGTTCCAGCGCCCGTCGGACCACAGGCGGTGCATGGGGTTGAGCATGTCGAGGATCGACAGGTAGCGATCCAGCGGCAGGCCGTCCCAGGTGGGGGTGCCGACTTCGGCGAAGGGGATGTCGGGCTCGACGAGGTTGATGTAGCGGACTTGTCCGCTTGCGGCGTCGCCTTCGCGCAGGTAGGTGCGCACGAGGCGCGATCTGCCGCGCTGGCCGTCGAGGTGTTCGAAGAGCGCCAGCAGCGGGCGTTCGCCGTCGTCGAGGGTGAGGTAGTCGAAGTAGTCGAAGACGCGCGGGTCGGTGAGTTCGCGCAGTTCGGTGTTCACAAAGCCGCCGCCCAGCACGGTGACGATGGCCGGATCGTGGGCCTTGACGGTCTGGGCGATGCGGAAGGCGGCATACACCGAGCCGGGAAAGGGTACCGACAGCAGCACGACCTGCGGCCGGTGGCGCGCGAGCGTGTCGAGGGTGAGGCGCCGCAGGGTTTCGTCCACCAAGGTTGGCGGAGCCTGGAGGGCGGTGGCCAGCGGGGTGAAGGTGGGCTGCGCCATCGCCAGGGATTCGGCGTAGCGGACGAATTCGAAGCGCGGGTCGGCGGCTTCGCGGAGCACGTCGGCGAGGTCGTTGAGGTAGAGCGTGGCCAGGTGGCGGGCCTTGTCCTGTACGCCGAGGGCGCCGAAGGCCCAGGCCAGCGGGTCGCCGCCGTCGGGGTCGATATACACGTCCAGCGACGCGAAGCGCGGGCCTTCGGGCAGGAAGGCGCGGCTGGCGATGCGGTGGGCGACGGTGGGATCGCGGCCTTGCAGAAAGGCGATGACCGGGCCGATGGTGGCGCGGTAGCGCTCGAACTGGGCGTCGAAGTTGGTCAGCGTCGGCGGACGCTTCTTGCCCGGCAGGGCTCGCACACGCTCGCGCAGGGCGTCGAGTCCGGCGGGGGTGAAGAGTTCGAGCACCAGCTTGAGGGCCAGATCGTCCTGCACCGCGTCGATGCCCCGCGAACGCAGAAAGCCGGTGAGGTAGGCGGTGGACGGGTAGGGCGTGTTGAGCTGCGTCATCGGCGGGATGAGCGACAGCACGCGGCGCGGGCGGGCGGCAGGGGCGGACATGGCGGGTGCGGCAACGGCAGGCGGGCGCCCATGATAACGGATCGGCGCCAGGGGCCGGGCCTGCGCCCTCGACGCGCAGCGTGCCGGATTATGCGTATCGGGAATCGGCGTTTACAATCGCGACCACGGGCGCGCCACCCGCGCACGTCCGGTCCGATTTCTGCAGGAGCTGTCATGAACGACGATTACGACTACCGGGCTACCTTCGATTTCAGTCAGGCCGACCTGAAAGCCATCGAGCGCGCCCTGACGGTACTGGAAGAGAAGTTCGCGATTCTCGGCGATTACGACGAGAACAGCCTTTCCGACGGCCTGCCGTACTATCCCCGCGACGAAGTCTTCATCCGCAAGGCCACCGAGGTGCTCAAGCGGGAGTGGGATGTGTTTGTCGACGACGACGATGTCGACGTGGACGAGATCCGTGGCCACATGCTGAGCGTCGAGCAGCTCCGCCCCACCGTGCGTCGCCTGCGCGATCTGCTCGAACGGGGCGAGAGCAACCTGCGCGATCTCCTGGGCGCAGCCCACGATGCCTGCATGATAGGCATCCTGACCCTCGACCGCGTCCGGCCCAACCTGACGGAACTGCCGGTGCTGCGCGAGGCGATGTTCTTGCAGGGGCCGAACGTGATGGCGCTGCTGCCGAAGGAAGGCGACGTGTCGCTCCTCGACGCGGACGAAATCGACGGCAACGGCGCCGAGCCGGCCTAACGCATCGGCAGGCTGCGCCGGTAGATCAAGCCGGCGGCGGCGGTCAGGAGGCCGCAGGCGATCAGGGTGGGGCGCACCCCGAAAACGTGAGCGAGGCTGCCCACCGCGAAGCTGCCAAGGGGGGCGATGCCGAGGAAGGCCATGGTGAACAGGGACATCACGCGGCCGCGGAAGTCGTTGTCCACCTGGGTCTGGATCAGGGTGTTGCTGCCGGCCACGCATAGCAGCAGGGCCAGGCCGAGGCCGAAGAGAATGGGCACGGTCAGCCACAGGCTGGTGGAGACGGCGAACAGCGCCAGGGCAATGCCGACCAGCGGTGCGACGCGGCCGATCAGCGCGGCGAGGCCCGCGGTGTCGCTGCGTAGCGCCAGCAGCACGGCGCCGGAGAGCGCGCCGGCGCCGGCACAGCCCATCAGGAGGCCGAACAGGCGCGCGTCGCCGCCGAAGATCTCGCGGGCGAAAAGCGGCATCAGCACGGTGTAGGGCGTAGCCAGAAAACTCAGGCTGGCGATCAGCAGCAGCGAGGCGCGGATGTTGCGCTGGCCGGCGGTGTAACGCACCCCTTCGCGCAGCGCCTGCAGGGGCGGGGCCGAGGCCTTGCGCGGTCCGCCGGCGGGCAGGCGGATCGCCAGCAGGGCCAGCAGCACGGCCAGATAAGACGCCGCGTTGAGCAGGAAGCACAGGGCTTCGCCGGTCACCGCCACGACCCAGCCCGCCAGCGCCGGGCCGACGAAGCGGGTGGCGTGCATCATGAAGGAGTTGAGGGCGATGGCGTTGGGCAGGTCGGCCTTGTCGTCGATGAGCTGAACGACGATGGACTGGCGGGCGGGCACATCCAGCGCGTTGATGCAGCCGAGGCCGAAGGCCAGCACGATGAGGTGGATCGGCGTGGCCGAATCGAGCCAGGCCATGGTGGCCAGCGCCAGGGCTTGCACCATCGACAGCGCCTGGGTGGCGATGAGCAGACGGCGACGGTCGAAACGGTCGGTGATCACGCCGCCCATGGCGCCGAAGATGAGGATGGGAATCTGGCTGGCGAAGCCCACCGTGCCCAGCACGAAGGCCGAACTGGACAGCCGGTAGGCCAGCCACAACATGGCGATCTGCTGCATCCAGGTGCCGGCAAGGGAAACGATCTGGCCGGCGAAGTAGAGACGGTAGTTGCGGGAGGCGAGGGCGCGGAGATAGGCGGGCATGGAACGGGTTGCGGACGGGATGGTGTCAAGGTAGCCCGGCAGGGGCGCGGTGGGAAGAGCAAGCTCAAGGCGTGGCCGGCGCGGCTATGCTAACGTGCTCGATGCGGCTGTCTGCCGCTTGGCTCAGGAGGTTTGCATGGACTGGTATCTGATGGCGTTGAAGAAGTACGCGGAATTCCAAGGGCGCTCTCAGCGCAAGGAATACTGGATGTTCACCTTGTTCAACTTCTTGGCAATGGTGCTGCTCGGCGCCGTCGGCGCGCTTCTCGGTGGGGGCGGAGAGGGCGGTCTTGGCGACGTGCTGCAGGGGCTTTACGGTCTTGGCGTGCTGGTTCCGGGCATCGCAGTCACGGTTCGCCGCCTGCACGACATCGGCAAGTCGGGCTGGTGGGGGTTGGTGGCGCTGATTCCCCTGATCGGTTCGCTGATCCTGATCTATTTTGCGGTAAAGGATAGCCAGCCCGAAACCAACGAATACGGGCCGAATCCGAAGGCCGCGTCGATCTGAGCATCGGCGGCTGTCATCGGCAACGCCGCCCGGCGGCGACGGTCCATCCCCGCGTTTCCGCAGAGCGGGCGGCGCCGGCGGAGAGGTGACGTGTCCGGCCACGGACCGACTGCGGCTTCATTGCGGGCGCGGCAGGGACGACAGCGGCGGGGCGTCCGGGCCGGGATGGCTGGCGTGCTGGATGGCGGAGCGGGCTTCGCGTACTTGCAGCAGTTGAGCCGCCACCGCGGCGGCGATGGCGGCAGGGTGCTTGCTCTGGATACCGGCAATCCCGATGGGGCAGGTAAGGTCGCCAAGGCGCATCGGCGGCAGGCCGCGGGCGGTGAAGCGGCGGTTGAAGCCGGCGCGCTTGGAGGCGGAGCCGATGAGTCCGAACCACGCGAAGTCGCGGCGGACGAAGATCGCCTCGCAAATCTCGAAATCCAGTTTTTGGCTGTGGGTCATCACCAGAAAATAGCTGCCCGGCGGTGCCGCATGCACTTCGGCGGTGGGCGCGTCGGTTGAGACGGTGCGCACGCCGGGCGGAAGCGCTGCCGGGAAGATGTCGTCGCGATCGTCCACCCAGACGATTTGGGCGCCGAGGGGCGCGAGGGCGCGGACGGTGGCCGTGCCGACGTGGCCGGCGCCGAACACGACCACCGGGAAGGCTTCCGCGCCGATCTGCTGGGTGAACACCCAGCGGGCGTCGCGCACTTGAAGATGCGCGTAGTCGGGGCCGGTGTCGCTGAGCTGAGGGGCTATCGGTTGCCAGGTGGATTTCGGAGCGTCGTCGGCGAGGCGGCGGCGCAGGGCGAAGCCGTCTTCGGCGTGGGCTTTGCGCATCCGCCATTCGGAGCTGTCCTCCGGATCGATGCGCTCGGCCAGCAGCCATACAATGCCGCCGCAGGATTGGTCCAGCGACGGGCCGAGGGTGAAGCGCAAGAGGCGCGGCGGGCCGCCTACTTCGAGCAGCGCCTGGGCGGCGCTGGTGGCCAGCCACTCAAGCCGCCCGCCCCCGATGCTGCCGGCCGTGACGGGGCCGACCAACATCGTCGCGCCGGCTTCCCGGGGCGTCGATCCGACCGCGTGGACGAGGGTGACGAGCACCGCAGCCTTGCCGTCGGAGAGCGTTGCGAGGAGGGGCGCGAGCCAGTCGTTCATGGGGTTCCTCAGTGGATGGCGTGCAAGACCGCTTCCGGCGTCTTGGGCGCGCAAGCCACCGGTTGCGCATTGGGCATCTCCGGATGTGCCTTGGCGAGACTACATGGCAAGGCCGGGCGGCCACGCGGCAAGGGCTTCGCCGGCGCCGTGGAAGCCGATAGGGCGTTCGCTCATGCTTCGGACCGATCCGTGCGTCGGCGATGCCGATGCTTTTACGTTAACACATGCGGCGCAGGTGTGCCGCGGCGCTGGGGTTCGATCCTGGGCGATGCCACGAACCTTATAAAAACCGAACGGTTGGACCCGGATTCGCCGGGCGTGATCCTGTGGACGAGCTTGAGGCCTGGCCGAGTCAGCGCCACTATCTCGATTGCCCGCACAAATATTCTTGACGTCCTCAAAACCTCATCTATAATGCGGCCCCTTCGGTGCCTCGATTTCTTTGGGGTGCGAATGCAGTGCCTTGGTGGTGAAATTGGTAGACACGCTATCTTGAGGGGGTAGTGGCGCAAGCCGTGCGAGTTCGAGTCTCGCCCAAGGCACCAACAGCAGTTCCGCAGCGTTCCAAAGCAGGCCGGTAAGCCCAGTAAAATCAAGGGTTCCGGCCTTTTTTGCGTCCAGAGTGTTCCGGGGTATTCCATTGCAAGCCGGTAGAAGGTGGGGGGCATGATAGGGGGCACCCCCTCAAGCTCTGGAACGGATGCCCCCATGCCCCTATCCGATAGCGCGATCCGCAGCGCCAAGCCTACCGAGAAGCCGTTCAGGCTCAATGATACTGGCGGGCTGTATGTGGAAGTCTCGCCTGCGGGCGGCAAGCTCTGGCGGCTCAAGTACCGCATTGCGGGAAACTTCGCGCTCTCTCCCGCTGTCTGTTGGCGACATTGACAACACATAGCGCTGTTGGCATAGTCGCCAACATGAAAGCCGAGCTGATTACCCGCTTCCGGGACATTGCCGACGATGGCACCGGCCTTGAAATGGTGGTCTGGCGGGTGCCTGATCCGGTCCCGCCTTCTGGCCACCGTTTCAAGTACCGCCTCGTTTATGTGGAGTCCGGCCGGCGGGTGGTCGGCTTCGACAACGAACGCGGCAAGGGCGATCACAAGCACTTTGGCGACCGGGAAGAGCCCTACACCTTCGTGGACGTTGACCGGCTGATCGATGACTTCATTCAGGAGGTAGAGCGATGGAAAAGCGAACATTGACCGTGACGATCAAGCCCGACTGGCGGACCGCTTTGCGCGCCGCGGCACGGGATGCTTTCGCCGCCGATGCCTACCGGGGCGAAACCCTCAACTTCGAAACGCCGGCCGCGTTCTTCTCGCGTCTGACTGAAAAGCGGTGGACGATGCTGTACACCCTGCAAGGTGCCGGAGAAGTGGCCGTGCGAGAGCTTGCCCGCCGGCTTGAACGGGACGTGAAGCGCGTCCATGAGGATGCCGGGGTGCTGGTAGAGCTGGGGCTACTCGAACGCACCGAACGCGGTGGGCTGGTGTGCCCCTTTGATGATATTCACGTCGATATGCACCTGAAGCGGGCGGCGTAGGTTGCCCCACTGCTTCACGACCAGCGCCGGGCATGCCCCGGCGTTGTGCTTTCTGGTGCTGTGGGTGCCGGTAGCCTCGCCAGCTCGAAGGCTTGCCCGGTCGTTTTCCCTGCGTTTCTCGATTGTGGCGTTTCGGTCGGTAGCTCAAAAGGTTTACCTTTTGAGCCACACCCAAACAGGCCACACAAACCTAGCTCAAAACAGTTGTTTCACATTTT
>CALMXT010000101.1 GCA_937871125.1 uncultured Zoogloea sp.
CTCCCTGCACCACAAGCGCCACAACAGCGCGTCGGGCTTGAGGCGGGCACCGTGGCAGGCGGGGCATTCGGTATAGCTGCGGTAGCGCGACAGCAGCACCCGGATGTGCATCTTGTAAGCCTTGCTTTCCAGCCAGTCGAAAAAGTGGCGCACGCCGTACCAGTAGCGCGGCCAGGACGCATCCCAGTTCTTCCATTTGGGGTCGCCTTCGAGCAGCCATTCGCGGTGCTCGGGCGGCAGGTCGCGCACCGCGATATCCGTCGCCACGCCATTGCGCCTGGCCATCTTGAGAAGGTCGTCCTGACACTCCTTGAAGCTGGGGCTTTGCCAGATCTTCACAGCGCCGTCGTCGATGGATTTGGATTCGTCCGGCACCACCAGCGAGAAATCCACGCCGATCACCCGCCCGAAACCCTTGCAGGTTTCGCAGGCGCCGATGGGCGAATTGAACGAGAACAGGCTCGGCGTCGGGTCGGAATAAGCGATGTCGCACTCGGCGCAGTGCAGGCCGGAGCTGAACTTCCAGCGCTGCTCTTCGCCTTCGCCCAGGGCATGCACGGTGATGCGGCCGTGCCCGGCACGAAGGGCGGTTTCCAGCGCCTCCATCACCCGGGCGTGCTCGGCGCCGGCCAGGCGGAAGCGGTCCTGCACCACATGCAGCACGGCACCGTCGCGGGCCTGGATGCGGGTGTAACCCTGCTGGGCAAGGAGGCCGGCGATCTCGTCTTCGCCGAAGCTCGCCGGCACCGTGACCGGAAAGCTCACCACGAGGCGCGGGTCGCCCGCCGCCGCGGCCAGCTCGGCAAGGCGCGCGACGATGGTGGCCGGCGTGTCGCGGCTTACCGGCTTGCCGCAGCCGCGGCAGTGCAGCCGGGCGGCGCGGGCGTAGAGCAGCTTGAAGTGGTCGGCCAGCTCGGTCATGGTGCCGACCGTCGAGCGCGAGGTGCGCACCGGGTTGGTCTGGTCGATGGCGATGGCCGGCGGCACGCCTTCGATGCGGTCCACCTGCGGCTTGTCCATGCGGTCGAGAAACTGCCGCGCGTAGGGCGAGAAGGTTTCGACGTAGCGACGCTGGCCTTCGGCGTAAAGGGTGTCGAACACCAGCGAACTCTTGCCCGAGCCGGACACGCCGGTCACCACCACCAGCTCGTGGTGGGGAATGTCGAGGGACAGGTTTTTCAGGTTGTTCTGGCGGGCGCCGCGGATGCGGATGGCGCCGGCATCGGCGTGGGCCGGACCGTGGTCGTGGTCGGCCGGGCAGGCGGGGTCGGAGCACATGGCGAGGGGTCGATGGAAGCGGGCGAACGCGATTGTAGAGCGGCGGCCCGCCCATCGGTTCCCTCGTCGGCGCCCCCGGTGTGGGTCAGGGGTTGATCAGCTTGTCGATGGCGGCTTCGTCCACGATGGATTCGTCGCGGAAAATGCGCGTTTCGGGCAGTGCCACCTGCTGGGCCAGGGCGCGGGCAGTGATCGCCAGCACCCTGTCGTAGTCGCCGTCCGAGATCAGCATGACCTGTCCGCCCGGGCTCAGATGGGCCACGAAACCGCGCATCACAGTGCCGTCCGGCAGCCCGACGGCAACGCTGTCGCCCACCCCCAGCCCGGCCCATTCGGGCGGCAGCGGCAATTCGCCGGCAACGTAGTGCTTGTGCTTGAGGGTGCGCAGATTCGGGCTCTCGGCCGGCGCGCCGAGACGCGGCGACGGACTGCTGCGCCGGGGTTTGGAGGTTGGTGCGGCCCGCCCGGCGATCAGGCAGGCATGCAACTCCATGCACGCCGCGAGGGCGGCCTGAGCCTGCTCGGCCGGCAGGCCGATCCAGGCCAGGCCATCCTCCAGGTCGTGGGCAAGCGCCGGCAGTTCGACGGCCAGTTGCTGTTGGGCCGCCGCGTCGGCCGGCGGTACGGCACTGGCGAGCAGACGGCTGGCGGTGAGCAGGCGGGCAGCCCATTGAGGACTGTCCGGCCCGTGGCGATACACCGCCTTGGCCAGCACATGAACCCAGTAGCGCTCCAGGAAATCGCTCGCCACGCTCGCCGGCGCCGAACCCACCAGCAGATAAACCGCCCGGCTGGCCTGATGCAGCGCCACTTCGCGCCGCTCCAGGCGGGCCGCCACCTTCACGTGGACCTCGGCCCGCGTTTCGGCCCGGCGCCGGCGGCTCACCAGCAGACTGTCGGTAACCGCCAGGGCCATGTCGAAATCGCGCCGCACCGGACGCGGCAGACGCCCCAGGGAGCGCACCATCGACGCCAGCCCGCGGCATACCGGCAGCTCCGGCGGCGAATCGGCGGCGAGCGTGCGACCGACATTGGCGATGCGGTCGAGCAACCCCAGGGCCGGATGGCGCTCCAGCGACAACAGGGTTTCGCTGCGCAGGGCAAGGCGCAACAGAGGCACCCGCAAGCCGACGAACAGCGCACGGATTGCCGGCGGCAGGGCGGGCGACTCGGCACCGCGGTTGCACACCGTTTCGACCACCTCCACCGCCGCCGCCTTCGAAGGGCTCAGCAAGGCGCCCAATTCGCTGGTGCCCAGCGATGCAGGCACGCCGGCACCGTGCATCTGGCGTTCGCCGAGCCAGGCTTCGGCGCGCTCCAGCAATGCAGAGGCCAGACCGGGATCGAGGCTTGCGCCGGACTCCGGCATCATCTCCCGCTGCCCCAGCACCGCCAGACGCAGCGCATCGACCGGATGGATCGGCAGGCTGGCCCGGGCCGCCGGTGTGGACGTCCAGTCGTCGTCTTCCGCCGGCTGATTGGCGCCCTGCGCATTTCCGGTCAGCGCCTGGTCGGCGAAGGAATGCTCCAGCTCCCGATAGAAACGGCTCAGATGACGGCGCAGCGGCTCGTCCAGCTGGCGCAACAGCTGCAGAGCCTCGACCGCGCTGAGCCGCTCGGCCTCCTTGAATGCCCGTAGCGCACGGCACACGCTGGCGGTTCCGAGGGGCGACTCCTCGCACAGCGCGATGCCCCCCTCCGCCAGCAGCAAACGCATGCGCAGATGCAGCACCGACAGTTCGTGAGCGCAATAGGCCTGCAGACGCTGGTCGAGATTGATCAGCGCAATGGAGTAGTCCGATTCGTCATCGCGCACCAGATTGATGGACGCTATCCCGTGCTGCCGCTCCAGCCTGCGGCTCTTGCGCCCGCCGACGAGTTCGTCGAAGCAGGCTCCGGCAGCATCAGTCAGGCTGGCGAGCCACTCCGGATGACGGATGACCTCCGCGGCGGCGTTCCGGAGCGTCAGCAGAAAACCCTCCCGGCTCCGGGCAAGGAGGTTCCCGGCCTGGTCCTTCGCAGCACGAGATCGGGACGAGTGAGGCATGAAGACTATTGAGGACGGTCAATGAGACGCTTTTATACACAGCCCCCCCTTTTTTCACTGTGACACACGCCCGATCTGGGCACATTTACCGAGCACCCGCCATCCGATCACCCCTGCAAACCCCGCCGCCAAGCCCCATTTGACGGTGGAACACAGGGCCGACAGCGGGATCGCCAAGCTGGCCGCGCCGACCGGACCGGCCAGCAGATGAAGCTGGAGCAGGTTTTCCGCCAGATCGAACAGCGCCGCCACAGGCAACAGTGCCGCGGTACGGCGGGCGGCGCGCTGCGCCTCCGGGGCAAACAGGCCACCCCGTGTCGCAACGACGTAGCCGAACGCGGCATAGACGAACGCGTGGATGAAATCGTGGGAGAAATGAGCGCGGTAGGCGCTCATTCCGGCATCGCCCCACGCCGCCAGAATCGCCCAGTAACGATCCGCGTCGAAAGTTAACTGCAGAACAAGAATATTCGGCCGTAAGTGATGGAGCGGATATCCGAGATACCCCTGCGACACGATGAAAATCAGGGTCGCGACAAGGGTCGCGAGGCGGGACGGACGATTCATGTCTGCGCTGCTCCGGGCGGTTTTTAGGAATCTGCTGCGCCAGGCGTTTCACCGGACGGCGCAGTTAAAGGCATGGCAATCGTCAAGACCCGAAGCTCAAAATGCTGGGTATGCGTTTTTGATAACATCGAACTTATCGCGCCGCAGGCACTGATCTCCATGAATACAGCCACGAAACTCCGCCCGCTCACCCATGAGGAACTCAACGAAACCCTCGCTGCGGTTCGCATTCCAGCCTGCCCCGCCATCGTCACCGAAGTCATGCGCGAAGCCCAGCGAGACGAACCTTCGATCAGGGCGCTGACCCGCATCCTCGCATCCGACGTGGGCATGTCGGCCATGGCGGTCAAGCTCGCCAACTCGCCGATGTTCGGCAGCACCGCGCCGGTCCGGAGCGTTCAGCAAGCCGTCAACCGACTCGGAATCCGCAACATCCTCAGTGTGGTGATCGCCGTTGCCTTGCGCAATTCGGACACCTCGCTGCCTGCCGAACTAATGGAAAGCTTCTGGTCGCGCGCTTCGGCCCTCGCCCTCGCCGCCGGCGTGCTGGCCCGCAAACATGTCGGAATCTCGCCGGAAAGCGCTTACACGTATGCCCTGTTCCAAGATGCGGCGGTGCCGGTGCTGATGGCGAACTTTCCCGATTACGCGGCACTTTACGCCGCAGCGGCCGATCGCGGCGCCCCCTTCATCGAAGAGGAACAGGCGTACTTCCGCTGCGATCACGCGATCGCCGGCTGGCTGCTCGCGCGCAACTGGGGGCTGCCCGCCACCATCGCCGCAGCGATCCGCTACCACCACGATCCCGAACTCTACATCCTGCCCGAGCAGGAGCTGCCTTCTTCGGCACTGGCGCTGATCGCGGTGACACTGATTGCCGAGCACGTCATTGCCGAGTTCACCCAGGATGCCCACGCAGTAGGCGGCAAACCTTTCGAGGACGCAAAGATATTCCTCGGCACCTCGGAAACCGATCTGGACGAATTCCGCGACATCATCGCCTCGGCGCTAAGCTGAGCCGACGAAGCGCGCCGCAATGGAAAAGCCCGCCAGAACGGCGGGCTTTTCCATTGTTCAAAACCGATCGCGCCGGCCTATTCGGACGCCGCGGCCTTCCTGCGGGTTGCCGGCTTTTTGACGGCGGGCGCCTTCTTGGCGGCGCTTTCTTCGTTTTCGGCAGGCTCTTCTGCAGCGGCCTTCTTGGCTCCCGCCTTGGGCTCCTTCTTCTCGAACTCGAAGCCCACCTTCCCATCCTCGCCGCGCACCAGGAAGGCCGAGAACTTGCGCTTGGTGCGGCTCGACACGAAGCCCTTGAGCAATTCCGTCCGGCCGGTTTCGAGCAGCTTGTGCATCTGTTCCCGTTCGATGGGCTGCTGCAGGATGATCTTGCCGGAGCGGAAATCGCAAGTCTTGTCCGGCCCCACGGATTTTTCGCAGACGTAGGCAAGACCGTGCTCGAAAACCCGTGCCGCGCACTTGGGACAGGCCCCCAACGGCGCCTGGGCGGAGAAATCGACGGGTTCGGCCGCATCGTCCTCCTTGGGCTGACCGAAATCGAACTCGGGCTGCTTGTCGTCGTTGAGGCGGATTTCGGCATTGAAGAGCCGGCCCATCTTGTTGCGGAAGCCCAGCAGCGGCCCAACCCGCCCGACGGACAACAGGGTTTCGATTTCCGGAATTTCGAACTGGCGGCCGGCGACGATCTTCCAGGCGCTCCAGTCGCAGCTCTGGCAGGCGAACTTCTTGTAGTTCTCCTTCACCACGCCGCCGCACTTCGGACAAGGCGTGGAAAGGGTCGCGAAGTCGCCCGGCACGGTATCGGATTCGTAGCGCTTGGCCCGCTCGACGATGTCCCGCGTCATGGCCTGGATGTGATCCATGAACTCGGCGCGGCTCAGCGCACCGCGCTCCATCTGGCCGAGCTTGTGTTCCCATTCGCCGGTGAGTTCGGGCGAAGTCAATTCGTTGGTGCCGAGACCTCGCAGCAGGGTGATCAGCGAGAAGGCCTTGGCCGTCGGGATCAGCTCCTTGCCGT
>CALMXT010000102.1 GCA_937871125.1 uncultured Zoogloea sp.
GACGATCCGGAGGTGGCGGCACTGCGCCAGAAGATTGCAGCGGTCGAAATCCGTCGGGCCGATCTCGCGGCGCGCAAGGCGGAACTCGATCAAGTCATGCTCGACTACCAGATCGCCCAGTATCGGGCGCTGGGGCCGACGCTCGAAACCTGCTTGAGCCTGCGGCTCGAATATCTGCGTCTGAAGGCCGCGCGCAGCGGATCTGAAAAGGACGCCCAGGCCGCCCGTGAGGCGGCAGCCGAATACGACGCCTGTCGGGAGCATCCCGAGGATGAGGGCGATGCACTGGATGCCCTCGACGAGGAGGCGCGGGCCGAACTTCGGCAGCACTATCGCAGCGCCGCGATGCGTTGCCACCCCGACCGGGTCGCCGAGGCCGACAAGACGGAAGCCAGCGCGTTTTTCCTGCGTGTCCAGCAAGCCTATCGCAACGCCGACCTGCCGGCCCTGCGGGCGTTGTGCCGCGAGCTGGAGCAGGGCGCCGTCACGCGGTCGGGGGGGCCGTCGACCGATACCGCAGAGGCCTTGCGCCGGCAGCTCAATGCACTGCTGGACGAAGTCACCGAGATGATTCTCGCCGGTCAGGGCGCGCGGCTCGATCCGCAATATCGTCCGGCCTTTCACCGTGAAAGCTGGGCGGAAACCTTTGCCGAAACCCGTGCCCATCTCGAGGCCGAATGCGACGAGTTGCGCTGGCAAATCCGTGCGCTGTCACGCGCTTGAAGTGAAATTGCGCGCGGATGGCGGGTTCGAGCCTTAGGTTTCTTGCGCCACGTCAACAACGCGCCTCACATCGAGGCCGTATGATCGAGCCCATTGTTGCGCCGCACACACCCGGAATCGGACCGGGTCGGAATGAAAAACGAATCGAGTCAAGCTTTCCCGTCCCGCCCGGGACGGGGTTGTCGAAGTAAAACAGGCCCGCAAGGGGCGGGTTTTCGGCGGAGAGCTGGGGCGGTTGTTTTTTTGCGGTGCAGCGCCTGCTCTTGCATAGGGCGCGTCCCCGCGCTTCGGTCAAATCCCATTCCAACAGGCAGAGCCGGCGTCGAAGCCGAAGCGGAAATCCAGGCTTCCCGTCGCACACGTGCCATCAGCTCCAACAGGGAGTCGCAATGACGACGTATCTTAATCTCGACGGCAACGAAGCCGCCGCGCGGATGGCCTACCTCGGCAGCGAGGTGGTGGCCATCTACCCGATCACACCTTCGTCGAACATGGGCGAGTGGGCCGACGAATGGGCGGCCCAGGGTAAGAAAAACCTGTGGGGCGCGGTACCCAAGATCATCGAAATGCAGTCGGAAGGCGGCGCCGCCGGTGCGCTTCACGGCGCGCTCACCGCCGGCGCCCTCGGCACCAGCTTTACCGCCAGTCAGGGGCTGCTGCTGTTCGTGCCCAACCTGTACAAGATGGCGGGCGAGCTGACGCCCTTCGTGCTCCATGTGGCCGCCCGCGCGTTGGCGACCCATGCGCTGTCGATCTTCGGCGATCACTCCGACGTGATGGCCTGTCGCGCCACCGGCTGCGCGCTCCTGGCGAGCAACTCGGTGCAGGAAGCCCAGGACATGGCGTTGATCGCCCAGGCCGCGACTTTGGCCGGGCGCATTCCGGTGATCCACTTCTTCGACGGCTTCCGCACGTCCCATGAAGTGGCCAAGATCGTCGCCGTCGAGCCCGAAACCGTGCGTGCGATGATCGACGATACGCTGGTCGCCGCGCATCGCAGCCGCGCCCTGTCGCCCGAGCATCCGGTGCTGCGCGGCACGGCCCAGAATCCGGACGTGTTCTTCCAGTCCCGCGAGCGTGCCAACCCGTTCTACGACGCCTTCCCGGCCATCGTGCAGGCGGCCATGGACCGCTTCGGCGAGCTCACCGGTCGGCATTACCGGCTGTTCGACTACGTGGGCGCGCCGGATGCCGAACGCGTGATCGTGGTGATGGGGTCGGCGGCCGAAACCGTCGAAGAAACCGTGGAGCACCTCGTGGCGCGTGGCGAGAAGGTCGGTCTGCTCAAGCTGCGCCTGTTCCGTCCGCTGGCGACCGAAGCGCTGCTGGCCGCGATTCCGGCCACCGCAAAGACCATCGCCGTGCTCGACCGCTGCAAGGAGCCCGGCTCGGAGGGCGAGCCGCTCTACAAGGATGTGATGACCGCGTTGGCCGAAGCCGCCGCGGATGGCATCCGCCCGATGCCGCGGGTGATCGGCGGGCGTTTCGGGTTGGCCAGCAAGGAATTCACGCCGGGCATGGTGGCCGCGGTGTTCGACGAGTTGGCCCGCGCCAAGCCCAAACGCCAGTTCACGGTCGGCATCGTGGACGACGTGACCCATCTGTCGCTCTCCTGGGACGCCGCCTTCCGCTCGGATGCCTCGCACAAGCTGCAGCATGCGGTGTTCTGGGGGCTCGGCGCCGACGGCACCGTGTCGGCCAACAAGAACTCGATCAAGATCGTCGGCGAATCCACCCAGCTCCAGGCCCAGGGCTACTTCGTTTACGACTCGAAGAAATCCGGCGCGGTGACGGTGTCGCACCTGCGCTTCGGCGAAGCCAACATCCGCTCCAGCTATCTGGTGGAGGAGGGCATGGCCGGCTTTGTGGCCTGTCACCAGACGGTGTTCGTCGAGCGCTACGATTTGCTCGCCCACGCGGCGCCGGGCGGTGTGTTCCTGCTCAACACCCCGGAAGCGCCCGACGCGGTGTGGGCCGGTCTGCCCGCCGCCATGCGCGCCGGGATGCTCAAAAAGGGACTCAAGCTGTGGGTCATCGACGCCTATAAAGTGGCCCAGGACGCAGGCATGGGGCGGCGCATCAACACCATCATGCAGACTTGCTTCTTCGCCATTTCGGGCATCCTGCCGCGCGAGGAGGCCATCGCCGCCATCAAGAAAGCGGTGGACAAGACCTACGGCAAGAAGAGCAAGCGTCTCGCCGACCTCAACCACCGTGCCATCGATGTGACCCTCGCCAACCTCCACGAAGTGTCGCTGGCCGGTTACGCGGAGGACGGTGCCGCGCCCATCGTGGTGGCGCCGGCGGTGCCTGCCGACGCGCCCGCCCATGTGCGCGACTTCACGCTGCCGATCTACCGCGGCGAAGGCAATGGCCTGCCGGTGTCGGCGATGCCGGTCGATGGCACTTTTGCCACCGGCACCGCCAAGTACGAGAAGCGCAACATCGCCCTCGAAATCCCGGTGTGGGAATCGGATCTATGCACCCAGTGCGGCAAGTGCGTGTTCGTCTGCCCGCACTCGGCGATCCGCGCCCGGGCCTTCCCGGCCGAAGCGGCCCTAGAGGCGCCGATCACCTTCAAGCATGTGCCTGCCAAGAGCAAGGATTTCCCGGCCGGCACCCGTATCAGCTACCAGGTGGCACCGGAGGATTGCACCGGCTGCGGCGACTGCGTCGAAGCCTGCCCGATCCACGACAAGACCAACATCAGCCGTCTGGCGGTGAATATGGCGCCCATCGGGCCGCTGCGCGAGGCCGAGCGGGAGAACTTCGACTTCTTCCTCAAGCTGCCCGACTTCGACCGCAGCCTGCTCAAGCACGGCACCATTCCCGGTTCCATGCTGCTCGATCCGCTCTTCGAGTTTTCCGGTGCCTGCGCCGGCTGCGGCGAAACGCCCTATATCCGGCTTGCCACCCAGCTTTTCGGCGACCGCATGCTGGTAGCCAACGCCACCGGCTGCTCGTCGATCTATGGCGCCAACCTGCCCTCGACGCCCTACACGGTGAATGGGGCCGGTCGCGGCCCAGCGTGGTCCAACTCGTTGTTCGAGGACAACGCCGAATTCGGCCTCGGCATGCGCCTGGCCTCCGATCAGTTGATGGGTTACGCCCAGCAACTGGTAAAGGAAATGGAAGGCGAGATAGGCGGCGATCTGGCCCAAGCGCTCGTCGCGGCCGACCAGCGGCAGGAAACCGGCATCCGTGCCCAGCGGGAGCGGGTCGCCGCGCTGCTGCACAAGCTGGCGGCGAGCAGCCATCCCCGCGCCAAGGAACTCGCCTCGCTGGCCGAGTGGCTGATCCGCCGTTCGGTGTGGATCATCGGCGGTGACGGCTGGGCTTACGACATCGGCTACGGCGGCCTCGATCACATTCTGGCGCTGAGCTACGACGTGAACATCCTGGTGCTCGATACCGAGGTGTATTCCAACACCGGTGGGCAAACCTCCAAGGCCACGCCCCTCGGCGCGGTGGCCAAGTTCTCTGCGGGCGGCAAGGCCACCGCCAAGAAGGATCTGGCCCGCATCGCCTCCGACTACGGCCACGTCTATGTGGCAACCGTGGCCTACGGCGCCAAGGACGTGCACACCCTCAAGGCTTTCCACGAAGCCGAGAGCCACGAAGGTCCGTCGCTGATCGTTGCCTACAGCCCGTGTATCGCTCACGGTGTGGACATGCTCTACAACCAGCGCCAGCAGGACATGGCGGTGAAATCCGGTCACTGGCCGTTGTTCCGCTACGACCCGCGCCTCGAGGCCGCCGGTGCCAATCCCTTCAAGCTCGATTCGGCCGTGCCGACCCAGACGATCAAGACTTTCATGGACAGCGAAACCCGTTTTGCGATGCTTGCCCGCAGCCATCCGGAAGCCGCCGAACGCCTGATGAGCGAAGCCCAGAAGGAAGCCGACCGGCGCTTCAAAACCTACCAGGAACTCGCCGCCGCCCACGCCGCCGCGCCCAAGGAGAGCTGAAATGAAACGACCCCTATACTCACTTCGTTCGCTGCCCTCCCTGGGGGCGCAGGCCGCCTTTGGGGCTGCCCGGCAGGAGGCCTGACATGATCGACCTATCCACCCAATACCTCGGCCTCAAGCTCAAGAACCCGCTGGTGCCGTCGTCGTCGCCCTTGTCCAAAACCCTGGATTCCGTGCTGCGCCTCGAAGACGCCGGTGCCGCGGCGGTCGTGCTGCACTCCTTCTACGAGGAGGAGCTGATTGCCGAAGACGCGATGGCCGAGCGTTTCCTGATTCATGCCGATCTGAACGACGGCGAAGCGACCGGCTTCATGCCCGACAATGGCAACTACGAGAGCAGCATCGACCGCTATCTGGAACACCTGCGCCGTGTGAAGGCACGCCTGTCGATCCCGGTCATCGCCAGTCTCAACGGCGTCACTCCGTCGGGCTGGGTCGATCTGGGCA
>CALMXT010000103.1 GCA_937871125.1 uncultured Zoogloea sp.
CCCTTGACGTAATAAGCATGACCGTCATCCCCCCGGCAGATGAAGGGCCTGGTGACGCCTTGTCGGGCGCGGCCCATGACCTCCTCGATGACGACGCTGGGTTCGCTCATTGCTCAGGCGGCTTCCAGCGCTGCGTCGATCAGGGTGTCGGCCAGCGTGGCTTGATGCTGGCGGGCAGTGGCGAGGTCGGCCTTGAGGCGGTCGCAGAGGGTCATCAGTTCATCGACTTTGGCGACGATGCGGTGTTGTTCGGCGAGGGGGGGGAGTGGTACTGGAATTTCTTTCAAGCGCGACGCTTTGATCCCGGTCGCAGTCATACCAGTCGCTTCAACTTCAATTCGCCGACGTACCTGCATAGACATTAGCGCAAGTAGCAAATAAGCCGCGATCTGAGGTTCGTGGAACTGGAGGCAAATCACTCGCTGTGCTAGCGCAAACCTTTCGTTGATGTCGACAATTGCGACATTCCCAAGTGGGGCCTCTGTTGTAAAAAGAATGTCTCCGAGCCTGGGGAGGCCACGTGTCATCCAGTTGGTGTATTCCAGCTCTGAGACAAACTCGCGGGGCTCGCGACTGATATAGCCGAAACGGACATTTTTCGCTGTGATGAGTGGAACTCCAGTACTTGTCTTTTCTGGCGTTTTGCCACGGTAATCAATGAATTTGGCAATGTTTCCAAGTCGTTGGAACTGCCAGCTGCCAGGGATCTCTATGTACCGTTCATCGGTTTCAAGGGAGGGCTCGGCGGTGGTCCTCAATCCCTCTGTTTGCGCCAACCGCGCCTTCTCTCTAGAAATTCGCTCCAGCAGTTTGCTTGACGGCTCGTCATTCGGGTCTTGCGGCACCAGTTTCCCCATCACGGCCAGTTGCAGCACGGTCTGCTTGAGCGCATCGATGCTGGCTTCGGTGGTGAACAGGGTCTCGAAGTGTTCGGCGAGGCGTTGCCAGTTGGCGGCCAGATCGGTGGCGTCGGTGCTTTGGGTGAGCGTGCCGACCAGGGTTTCGATGAGCCGGGTATGGGCGCTGGCCGCATCCGCCTGCTCCGCCTCCAGCCGGTCGCAGAGGGCCATCAGCTCATCGACTTTGGCGACTATGCGGTGTTGTTCGGCGAGAGGAGGGACTGCCACGGGCATTTCCCCCAGTTTTCCAAGATAAATTCCTTTTTGAGCCGTTCCCTTGCCATGCTGATCGTAGTAGCGGCGCGCAGCGGGGGCTCGCAATTGGAGCGACATGAATTCTGGAACAAGTTTTGTGTGAATTACTGCAACGCTTCGCTGTAGAGCGAAACGAGGGTGCTCTTCCTTCACAACCGCCGATCTGCCAATAGATGCAACGATGGTAAGAAGTACATCATCTGGCTTAATTTTTGTGCGCGAATCTTCCAGCGCAAAGTCCTGCTCAGATAAATAGCGGCTCGGGTTAGTAGTGTCTATCCAGCCGTCTTGCACATTTTGGCTACTGAGCATCGGCGTGCCTGATCTGGCATCAGAAGGAGGGTTGTGCGATCCATCTGTTAGCTTCTCTGAAATGGCGCCAAGCCTGACCCACTCCCAAGTGCTCGGAAGTTTAAAAGGCCTTTCATCATTTGCGGCCAGCAGCGTTACCTTAGATTTTTTGCAAATCCCCTGTGCTTCAAGCTTCGCTCGTTCCTGCACAATCCGCTTAAGCAATTGACTCGCCGGTTCGTCGTTCGGGTCTTGCGACATCAGCTTCCCGCGCACCGCCAATTCCAGAATCAACCCACGCAGCTTCTGAATCCCATCCGGTGCCGAAGCCAGCAGCGGCAGATGCTCACTCAGCACGACGCTCACGCCTTGCCCTCCAGCGCAGCCGCCAGCACAACCTTCAACTGGTCACGGGTGGCGGCGATGCGCTGCTGCAACTGGGCGTAGTCGGCCAGCAGTTCGTCCGGGTCGTGGTTGATCTGATCCGGGCTGTGGGGGTTCTTGATGTCGAGGTTGTAGTTGCGTGCTTTGATGTCGTCGGCGCTGACTTTCCAGGCAAATTCGTTTTCGACACGCTCGCTTCTCTGAGCCCCTCCCCACCAGGCTTTTTCGGCCTCGAATTCCTCGATGCGCATCGGCCTGGTCTTGGAATAGTTCTTGTAGCCAGCGGGATAGGGGTGCTCGTAGAACCAGGTTTCGGTGGTCGGCGTGCCCTTGGTGAAGAAGAGCAGGTTGGTCTTGATGCCGGTGTAGGGATTGAAGACGCCGTTGGGCAGGCGGACGACGGTGTGCAGGTTGCAGGTCTCCAGCAGCTGTTCCTTGATGCGCGTCTTGATGCCTTCGCCGAACAGGGTGCCATCGGGCAGCACCACCGCGGCACGGCCGCCGTCCTTGAGCAGGTGCATGATCAGCACCAGAAACAGGTCGGCAGTTTCGCGGGTGCGGAAGGTAGCCGGGAAGTTGTTCTCGATGCCATCTTCTTCCATGCCGCCGAAGGGCGGGTTGGTGACGATCACATCGACCCGGTCACGCGGGCCGTAGTCGCGCAGGGGGCGGGCCAGGGTGTTGTCGTGGCGGACATTGGTGGGTACGTCGATGCCGTGCAGGATCATGTTGGTGGTGCACAGCAGGTGGGGCAGCGGCTTCTTCTCGACGCCGTAGATGGACGCCTGCAGCTGCTGCTCCTGCTCGACGGTCTTCACGTGCCGCTTGCGAACGTATTCGATGGCGCAGGTCAGGAAGCCACCCGTGCCGCAGGCCGGGTCCATGATCTTCTCGCCGAGCTGCGGGGCCACCCTGTCCACCATGAACTGGGTGACCGGGCGCGGGGTGTAGTACTCGCCGGCATTCCCGGCGTTCTGCAGGTCACGCAGGATCTGCTCGTAGAGGTCGCCAAAGAGGTGGCGGTCCTGCGCCTTGTTGAAGTCCAGGCCCTCGACGATCTTGTTGATCACCTGTCGCATCAGGTGGCCGGACTTCATGTAGTTGTAGGCATCCTCGAAGACGCCGCGGATCACGTAGCCGCGTTTGTCATTCCCTGCCGGCGTCAGGTCCTTGAGGGACGGGAAGAGCTGGTTGTTGATGAAGTCGAGCAGATCCTCGCCGGTCATCCCCTCGGGGTTGGCCGCCCAGTTGCGCCAGCGGAAGGGTTCGGGAATCGGCGAACGGTAGTCGTCGTCGAGCAGTTCGTACTCGGTTTCCTTGTCGTCGTAGATCTTGAGAAAGAACATCCAGACCAGCTGGCCGATGCGCTGGGCGTCGCCATCGACGCCGACATCCTTGCGCATGATGTCCTGGATGGATTTGATGGTGGAGCTGATGGACATAAGGCTTACGGCGCTTCTTGAATTTGGGTTTCCGGATCGTCGCTAGCGAAGTAGCTCTCATCGATCTCGATCAGGGTTTGCGGCTTCTTTTTCACGCCGACGCCGTGTTTCAGCAGCAGCTCGATGACCTTGTTGCCGTCGATCAAGGTAATCGGGGCGGCTCCGGGAAACAGGGCGGCGTCCTTGCATCCTTGGGCAAAGCCGCCTGTCGTGATGATGGTCCCGCGGATGGCGCCGTGGTACGGCAAGGCGCCGCGTAGTTGGTCGAGGACGGGGCGAGTGATGTTTCCCTTGTGGCGCTTGACCTGCACCACCTCTTTGATCTGCGTGATGCCGAACTGGAAGCTGGCCACCACATCCACGCCCTTGTCACCGCTTTGCTTGGTGACAACGACGTCCTCGTAATCCATGGCTTCGAGAAGATCCTTGATCAGCATTTCAAAGCGGTACGGATTCATCTTCTCCAAGCGCCCACGCAATTCCTTGGTTTGAGCGTCGTTGTAATTCTTGATGGCGCCGAGGACTGCGAGATGTGGGCGCTGAACCTCTTCTGGCCCTGTGGGGGCTGCATACGCAATCCCCTTGTCAGTGATGGTGTAAGTGTTGCCTTCACGGGCGACGTATCCGCGCTCGACCAGATTCAGCAGGCGTCGGCGCAGCGTGTCCTTGAAGGTCGACACCGTTCCATAGTTCGAATTTTCAAGAAGGAATTCAGACCATTCATCCAGCAGGTCGCCACGCTTTGCCGGCGAATGTGCTGCAAGAATCGAGAGCAGCTGCGGCAGGCCTTCTTCTTCATCCAGCTTGCGCAAAACCTGTGGGTCGTTCGACAGGAATGCGTTGCCATCTGGCGTGACTTGGTAAACCCCCTGCGCATCGGGGGCAAGAAGCAGGAATGTATTGATGAACAGGTATGAGCCGTAGATGTGTCGAGGATTGACCGTCCCCTGGCTGTCCACCCAAATCTTTCTCGCCAGATCTTTGTGGGCACCTTGCAGCCGCTGGTCGATCCATTCACTCGGCTGACTCCAATCGACGTTGGCTTGCGGCGTTCCGGCCTGATCGAAGAGCGCCTTGATCATGCCCCAAACGCCGTCTTTCGATACTCCGGCGAGAATCTTTGTCAGCAATAGGACTTCGGAATAAAGCGGGAAAAGCGGGGTTCGGACGATGGAATGCTGGGTTTCAGGCATGGTTTTTTGTTGTTCTCAGGCGCTGTAAAGCAGAGATTCAAGTTCAAGGACGGCTTGAAGATACTTCGGCTTCCCGCCAAAAGCACCGACCAGTTCAGGTGCCGTGCCCAGTTTGGAAAACGGATCGAGGGTCAGGATTTTAATGTCTTCGATGCTCGCTATGCCGGCGTCGGCGTACTTGTCGAGCAGGGCGTTGAGGACGGCACGTGCCTGCTCGCCGTATTTCGCGAAGACGTCCTTCTTCCTGACCTGCTCGGCGCGCTCCTTGCGGCTGAGTGCCGGTCGGTCGAAGGCGACATGGCAGATCAGGTCGAAGGGGTCGAACACCTTGCCCTGCTTCTTGCCCACATCCTCGGCCAGGGCTTCGAGCAGCACCCCCTGTGCTTCGAGCTCTTCGATCAGCGCCTGCTTTTTCTCGGTCTCGGTCCAGCGACGCAGGAAGTCGTCCAATGACGCAAATTCCTTCCGAACCGCCTTGCGGGTGTAGTCCTTGAGCGATTCGGTGATGAGCTTGCCGTCGGGGCCGTAGTACTGGACGCGCTCGGCAACCACATGGACGGACACCTCGGCGCCGACCACGTACTTGATGCGCCCTTCGCCCTCGGGGCCGTCGCCGCCGAAGGGGGGCAGCCCGGTCTCGTCACCACCATCGCCGTCACCGGGAGGGGCCTGCTCTTCATCCTCGGGTTCGTCGGGCGGCACCGGCGGATCATCCTCACCGGGCGCATAGATCTGCACCGGATCACCATCGAAGGCCGGATCGGCAAAAAGCTCCGTGGCTTTCTTGAAGTCCATGATGGTGAACCAGAACTTGTCGTAGTCTTCGTTGATGCGGGTGCCGCGGCCAATGATCTGCTTGAACTCGGTCATCGACTGGATGCGCTGGTCGAGCACCACGAGCTTGCAGGTCTGGGCATCGACGCCGGTCGTCATCAGTTTGCTGGTGGTAGCGATCACCGGACAGCGGCTTTCCGGGTCGATGAAGTTGTCGAGTTCCATCTTGCCTTCCTGCTCGTCGCCGGTAATCCGCATCACGTACTTGCGGTTTTCCTTGACCCGCTGCGGGTTGAGATTGACCAGGGCCTGACGCATCCTCTCTGCGTGGTCGATGTCGTCGCAGAAAACGATGGTCTTGGCGTAGGGATCGGTGGCGGCCAGATACTCGGATATCTTGCGGGCGACCAGTTCCGTGCGCTTTTCAAGCACAAGGATGCGGTCCATATCCTTCTGGTTGTAGATGCGGTCCTCGATCAGCTTGCCGTTCTTGTCGAGCTGCCCCTTGGCTGGCCTCCAGCCCTGCAAGTCCTTGTCGATATCGATGCGGACGACCTTGTAGGGCGCGAGAAAGCCGTCGTCGATGCCCTGCTTCAAAGAGTAGGTATAGATCGGCTCGCCGAAGTAGTGGATGTTGGAAACCTCCTTGGTTTCCTTCGGCGTCGCGGTCAGGCCGATCTGGGTCGCGCCGGAGAAGTAGCCCAGGATTTCACGCCAGGCGGAGTCCTCGGCGGCGCTGCCACGGTGACACTCGTCGATGATGATCAGGTCGAAGAAGTCCGGCGAGAACTGTTTGTAGATGTTCTTCTCTTCCTCGTTGCCGGTGACGGCCTGATACAGCGACAGGTAGATTTCATACGCCTTGTTGGCCTGCCGCTTCTCGATCTTGGTCATGGCCGGACCAAAGGGCTTGAAGTCGTTGCTGCGGGTCTGATCGACGAGGATGTTGCGGTCGGCCAGGAACAGGATGCGTTTCTTGATCTTCGACTTCCACAGGCGCCAGATGATCTGGAAGGCGGTGTAGGTTTTGCCGGTGCCGGTCGCCATGACCAGCAGGATGCGGTTCTGCCCGCGGGCGACGGCCTCGACGCTGCGGTTGACGGCGGTGACCTGGTAATAGCGTGGAACGCGGCCGGAGCCGTCATCGTAGTAGGGGGTCTCGACGGTGGCGACCGCATCGCCCGCCAGCCCCTTCCAGACGCAGTAGCGTTGCCAGAGTTCGGCAGGCGACGGGAAGTCGGCCAGCGTCAGCGCCGTTTCGGTGGTGGCCGCGTTGCCGCTGCGGTCGTGGAACAGGAAGCCGTTGCCGTTGCTGGAAAAGACAAAGGGAATGTCGAGGGTTTCGGCGTAGTCGAGGCCTTGCTGCATGCCGGCGCCGAGGCTGTACGTTTGGTCCTTGGCCTCGATCAGGGCAATCGGCTGGTTGGGCGTGTAGTACAGCAGGTAGTCCGCGCGCTTGCCCTTGCCCCGGCTGTGCAGCTTGCCGCGGACGATGATGCGGCCCTTGGTGAAGCTGACTTCCTCGCGGATCTGCGTCTGCAGGTCCCAGCCGGCGGATATCAGGGCCGGGGTGATGAATTTGCTGCAGACGTCGCGTTCGGAAAGCTTGGACATGGCCGCTCGTTCAGGTTGCAGGACAAGGCGGGAATGATAAGGGTATTAAATGCGCGAAGAGGATTAAAGCAGGGCTTCCGCTATCTTGATATCGGCATATTTCCACTGAAAACTCTAGAAGACCGGACTCGCGCTTCCCTCCACCAGATCCCTCCCTGCGGAGGAGCCAGCTTCCCCACCCTGCCATCAAGGAGCGCAGGGCAGGGAGCGCTCCAGCGAAGCCGGCGCCGCCGATATCGGCTTGCCGATGGCTCGCCACTTACAACCGGATACAGATGTCCGGTCATCGAAACGTCGAGGTTTTCGTTAATGGCTCATAGTCAAAGAAAATCGGAAACGCAAATGCTCACCACTGCCAACAAAGAATCCACCCAATTCATCAACTCGCTCAAACAAGCGGGGATTGAAATCAGCAACGAACGCGAAGTCATCGAGCGCCTGGAAGAGGCCCGTGAATGGCACTACGCCTTCACCACGCTGGCCCGCGAAGGCAAAAGGATCGGTATTTGGTTTGCAGCGACGGCCAAGACCCGCTCGAATCAGTTGCAGGGCTTGTTTGCCCAATACCGTTTTTCGGGCAATGCCGAGGCCGCTTTCGAATCCTGCCTGTTGCGCGGATGATGGCGAGCCAAGTTGGCCGCTAGCCAACTGGATAACAGCAAGGCCACGCTCTGTTGCGTGGCCTTTCATTTTTTGCCGACCGTCGAGGTCGCAGGGCAAACGGGCGGCAATGCTCGGGATTGCATATAGAAAGGCGCGGAGGAACCGCCCTTTACGGCGGCTTACGGCGCGTCTGCAAGCAATGCCTGGATTTCACCGACGACCAGCCGGTATTCCCCGCGGACCCGCTCGACGAGAAGCGCCGCGTCGTCGAGGCTGGCCTGTCTGCCTTTCGATTCGAGCTGCCCGAGCAACGCCGACAAGGCCAAGGCGCCCACGTTGGCGCTGCTCGACTTGAGCGGGTGGGCGGATCGGTGCAGGGCGCCGGCATCTCCGGCGGAGCAGGCCGCCTCGATCTGCTCCATGAGCTCGCCGGAGCTCTCGAGATAGACCCGCACGAGCCGATGCAGCAGGTTGCCGGACGGGTCCAGCTCCCGGTACTGCGCCAGCACTTCGCTGTCGATGGCCGCCAAGGGCGCGGCGCCGTCGGACGCAGAGGTCGGCTCGGCGCATTTGGATGGCTGCTCAGCCGGCCCGGCCGGCAACCAGCGGCGCAGCGTTTGCTCCAGTTGCGCCGCGGTATAGGGTTTGGCCAGGTAATCGTCCATCCCGACCGCCAGACACAGGTTGCGGTCGTCTTCCATGACATTGGCCGTCAGCGCCACCACCGGCAGGTGTTCGGCACGGCCCGCCTCGCGCTCGCGCAATCTCGCCGTGGCCTGGTAGCCGTCCATCACCGGCATCTGACAATCCATCAAAACCAGATCGAAGGGTTGCGCAGCGGCGAGCGCCAGCGCCTCCTTGCCGTCGTTGGCGACCGCCACGGTCAGCCCGAGCCGTCTCAACATGGCATGGGCCAGCGCCTGATTGACCGGATTGTCCTCCGCCAGCAGCACGCGGCCGCGCAGGTCTCCGGTCGGCGTGGCACGGGCCGTCGCCGCGGGGGCCGACGAGGGAGCGATGCTCAACGCCTGCACCAGCACTTCGCGGAGTTCGGACTGGCGGACCGGTTTGTTCACGTAGCGCAGGATGCCGGCCCGCTCGCGCTCCTCGGCGCTGCCGGCCGCGCAGGTGGAGGTGAGCATGACCAGCCGGGTTCGGGCCAAGGCCGGATCGGCGCGAATGAGGCGGGCCAGTTGCATGCCGTCCATGTGCGGCATGTGCATGTCGAGGACCGCCAGTTCGAAGGGCTGACCGCGCATGGCCGCGTCGCGCAGCGCTTCCAGAGCCCGCGCTCCGCTCTCGGCGCAATGCACGGCCATCTGCCAGCCGCCAAGCTGCAACTTGAGGATTTCCAGGTTCGTCCGGTTGTCGTCCACCACCAATACCCGCAAGCCCTTGAAGCGGAGCACGGAACCGGGAGACGGCGCAGCTACGCCGGCGCGGGGCAGCTGCAATTCCACCCGGAAGCGGGAGCCTTTGCCCGGTTCGCTGTCCGCCTCGATGCTGCCGCCCATCAGCGTCACCAGGCGCTTGCAGATCGCCAGCCCCAGCCCGGTGCCGCCGAACTCGCGGGTGGTAGAACCGTCGGCCTGGGAAAACTGCTCGAACACCTTGCCCAACGCCTCGGGCGCAATGCCCACGCCGGTGTCCTCCACACAGAGCGAGACACGGCAACGGTCGCCTTCCGGCGCCACGCGGGCACGCACAATCACTTCGCCCTGGCGGGTGAATTTGATCGCGTTATTGATGAGATTGACCAGCACCTGACGCAGCCGGTAGGCGTCGCCGCACACTCCCAGCGGCAGGCCGGGCGGCAAAAGTTGGCAGGCCAGTTCCAGCCCCTTTTCGTCGGCCGAATGGGCAAACATGGCGACGGCGTCCTCGACGAGCTCTCCCAGATCGAAGTCGATGGACTCCAGCTCCATGTAGCCCGACTCGATCTTCGAAAAATCCAGGATGTCGTTGATGATCCCGAGCAGGTGCTGGCCGGAATGCAGGACCAGTTCGGCATAGTGCCGCTGGGTGTCGTCCAGGCGGGTGTCGAGGAGCAACTCGGTCATCCCCAGCACGCCGTTCATGGGCGTGCGGATTTCGTGGCTCATCGTCGCGAGAAAGCGGCTCTTGGCCTGACTGGCCGCTTCGGCCTGCTCCTTGGCCTGGCGTAACTCATCGGTGCGGACGCGCACTTCCTCTTCCAGACGTAACTGGTGCTCGCGCAGCCCGGCCTCGGCTTTGTACAGCGCCGCCAGCGGCAGACGCCGGCCCGGCCCCCAGATCACCCAGGCCGCGCTGCCGCTGACGAAGGCGATAAGAACCCCGACGAGGATCGCGTTCAGCCGGGAAACGCCGATCGCGATCACGCCGACCGGCTGTCCGAAGGCATATACCGGCCGGCTGCGCGACTCGAAATACCAAGTCGGCTGAGGTCCAGTCTGAAAAACCAGCCCGTTGTCCTTGCCCGTCAGACGAAAGAAATGGCCGGACAGCACCTGAGGTTCGAGCAGCGCCTGCAAGCGGCTCGAATTGTCCTCCCAGAAATCCGGCTGCTGCTGGATGAACTGCTCGATGACCCGTGCCTGGAACAGAAGATCGGTGTCGAGTTCCTGGGCGGATTCGACATAGACGTACCAAGCATAAAAGCCCGTCGGCACCACCGCCAGCAGCAGGGCCAGTGCCGCAGCCAGCCGCGTGATCACGCGGGAGAGCCGCCGATGGACGAATTCGGTCATTCTTCGAGCGGCAGGTAGTCGTAGCGCAGCAGTACGGCGCGGGCTTTCTCGCTGCGCAGGAAGGCTGCGAATTTCTTGGCCAGCGGAGTCGGCTGGCGCGACAGGACAACGATCATGTCCTTGCGCCAGACATAGCGGCCGTTCTGGAGATTCGCAAGGCTGGGCGTCACCCCATCGATGGCAAACAGCGTCAGCTGCGAACCCATCCCGCGCAACAAACCCAGCGTGGTGGGGCCGAGGGAGCCGGGCGTGCGGGTCAGCAGGGTCAGGGTTTCCAGATCGTCCTGCCCCATCGCCATGCCCGGACGCCGCGCCGCCACATCCACCGCCGCGGCCATTGCCGGCGACATCGCTCTCAGCACTTCGGTATCGCTTTCGAAACTGGCCCGCAGAACGAGACGAATCGGTGCGCCGTTGTCCCACGCGGCCCGCGTACCCGCATAGACGCCGGCCAGCTCATCGCGGGTGAAGCCATCCTGCTTTCGTCCCCCTGCCGAAGCCAACACAAAGGGCGTGGTGGCCAGCTTGAAACTCGGCCCCACCCGCGCCTCCTCATCGGGCTTGAGCGGACGACCGGCAAAGGCCAGATCGAGGCGTCCACCGGCCAAGGCCTTCAAGGCGCCGCCCGACCCCAGCGGCGGACTGGGCTGCTCCAGTTCGACGCCCGGCACCTGTTTGCGGAAGGCTTCGAACAAATTGGCGACGAGAGGGGCCGACGAGCCGGTTCCGCCCACCTTCAGAATCTCGGCCCGGGCGAGCTGCATCGGCACTGCGGCCAAACAGGACAGCAGCACCAGACGAGAACAGGACCAGGACTTCACGGAAAGCTCCTCGGAGAAAGGTCGGCGGGCAAGCGAGGCCATTCACCGGTTTAAGTAGCGACGGAAACTCGCCTATTAGCGGCGGAATGCCCGCTGACTTGAACCGTGCCGCACCTCCTGCTCCGCAAAAATGCCCCGCTGTGTGCCTTGCAGCACGCCCTTTGCCGTTTTCTGGGATCATTCCGGCCAGCGCTGCCGAGATGCATGCAGGCGGCGGATAGACCCAGAATTGCCCATCCAGGAGCCCTCTCCCATGTCTGCCCTCTTCTCGCCCTATTCCCTCGGCGACCTCGCCCTGCCCAACCGCATCGTGATTGCCCCGATGTGCCAGTACTCGGCCGACGCCGAAGGCCGGGCCACCGACTGGCACACGATCCATCTGGGCCAACTGGCCCTGTCGGGCGCCGGCCTGCTGATTCTCGAAGCAACCGCGGTGGAGCCGCAGGGGCGTATTTCGCCAGCCGACCTCGGGCTATGGTCGGACGCCAACGAAGCGGCCCTCGGCCGCGTGCTCGATAGCCTGCGCAAGTATTCGTCGATGCCGCTGGCCGTCCAGCTCGCCCACGCCGGGCGCAAGGCGTCGAGCGCCGCTCCGTGGGACGGCGGACAGCTGCTCCCGCCCGCCGCAGGCGGCTGGCCGACCGTCGCCCCGTCGGCCCTGCCCTACCTGCCCAGCGAGCCGGCGCCCCAGGCGCTCGATGCAGCCGGGCTCGCGCGCATCCGCGACGCCTTCGCCGATGCCGCCCGCCGCGCTGCCCGCATCGGTCTGGATTGCATCGAACTGCACGGCGCTCACGGCTACCTGTTGCACCAGTTTCTCTCGCCGCTCACCAATGCCCGCAATGACGCCTATGGCGGCAATCTCGAAAACCGCCTGCGCTTTCCGCTCGAAGTCTTCGACGCCGTGCGCGCCGCCTTCCCGGCCGGCAAGCCGGTGGGCATGCGGGTCTCCGCCACCGATTGGGTGGAAGGCGGCTGGGGGCTGGAGCAGACGCTCGCCCTCGCCCATGCGCTCAAGGCGCGGGGCTGCGACTTCATCCACGTTTCCAGCGGCGGCCTGTCGCCGCTGCAGAAGATCGAACTGGCGCCGGGCTACCAAGTACCCCTCGCCGCGCGCATCCGTGCCGAAAGCGGCCTGCCGACCGTGGCCGTAGGCCTCATCACCGAAGCCGAACACGCGGAGGAGATCGTCGCCAAAGGACAGGCCGACCTCGTCGGCATCGCCCGTGCGATGCTCTACGACCCGCGCTGGCCGTGGCACGCCGCCGCCAAACTGGGCGCCCAGGTGGCAGCCCCGCGCCAATACTGGCGCAGCCAGCCGCGCGGGCTGGCCGACCTGTTCAAGAACGCACGCATCGGGATGAGATGAATCCGCCGTCGGCGGGGGGAAGGGCGTCGTGCCTCTCGCCCCCCGGACGCGGCGTCAGCCGCCCACGCCCGCCGCCTCCCGGCGATAACGCAGCACGGTTTTGACCAGCAGTTCCGGATCGATGGGCTTGGCAAGACGATCGACCATGCCCGACGCGAGACACGCGACACGTTCCTCGTCGAGGGCATGGGCGGTCTGCCCGATGATCGGCAGCCCCGGCGCCAGCGTGCGCAACAGGCGAGTCGCCTCATGGCCGTCCATCACCGGCATCTGCACATCCATCAGCACCAGATCGAAGGCATCCGCCCCCCGCCGCTGCACGCACTCCACCGCCTCGCGACCGTTGCCGACCAAGGTCACCTCGGCGCCCTCGCTGCTCAGATTGTCTTCCAGCACCATCTGGTTCACCTCGTTGTCCTCGGCCACCAGCACGCGCAACCCGGCCAGACGCGCGCCCGACTCGCCTTCTGCGCCGACCGCCACGGCCAGTTCGGGCGTCAGACGGTCGACCGGCACGCAGGGCAGACGCACTTCGAAGGTGCTGCCCTCGCCCAACCGGCTCTCGGCGTGCAGGCTGCCGCCCATCAGACCGACGATCCGGTGGGTGATCGTCAGGCCCAGGCCGGTGCCGCCAAACCTGCGGGTGGTGGAATTGTCCGCCTGCTCGAAGGGCGCAAAGACCTTATCGATCTGATCCAGACTCATGCCGATGCCGGTGTCGGCCACCCGAAACACCAGCTCGCCGTTCTCGGCCCCGGCGTAGAGCGTCACGCTGCCGCACTCGGTGAACTTGATGGCGTTGGACAGCAGATTGACGAGAATCTGGCCGATACGCAGCGGATCGCTGACGCAGGCCGTCGGCAAGGAGGGTGCGCGCTGCAGGCGCAGCGTGAGCCCTTTTTCCACGGCACGTTCGTCCATCAGCACCAGAATGTCGCCGATGAGCTTGCCGAGTTCGACCGGAATCGCCTCGATGCCGAGCTTGCCGGCCTCGATCTTCGAAAAATCGAGGATGTCGTTGATGATGCCCAGCAGCAGCTGTCCCGACGACAGGATGCGTCCGAAAAGCACCTGGGTGCTGTCCCGCCCGACGCTTTCCCGATAACCCATGCGCGCCAGACCGAGCACGCCGTTGAGCGGAGTGCGGATCTCATGGCTCATGTTGGCGAGGAATTCGCTCTTCGCGCGGGACAGACGTTCGGCCTCGGCGCGCGCCACCTGCAGATCGGCGGTACGCGCGGCCACAATCTCCTCCAGACTGTCCCGATAGCGGGCGAGCTCCCGGTCCTTCTGCACCCGCTCGGTGATGTCCTGAAGGATCGAGATGCCACCGACGATTTCGCCGGACGCATCGCGCAGCGGCGCGCAGTTCACCGCCACGTTCAGATCCGTGCCGGCATAGGTTGTGCGATACGGCCCTTCGTATTCGCCCAGGCCGCCGGTCAGCGCCTTTTCCATGGCCGGCACCATGGACTGATCCTTCAGCGTTCGGCAGTCGAGGGTCAGCATGTAGCGGTGGGGCACTTCCATGATGCGGGCGAACTGCAGGTTGCAGTAACTGACCTTCAGATTCTTGTCGTAGTGCAGGATGCCGACCGGCGAATACTGAAGCAGCAAGCGGTAGCGCTCCTCACTCTCGCTCATGGCGAGCTCGGCCAGCTTGCGGTCGGTCACGTCCGTCTGCACCCCTTCCCACACCACCGAGCCGTCCTCGAGAACGGTCGAGCGAGCCTGCACGGCCAGCCAACGCACCGCACCGTCGACGCAGACCCGCCCTTCCCACGAAAACGAGCCCTGGCCGCCGGCCGAGCACAGGTTCATGCGCTCGACATCGACCCGGTCGTCTGCGTGAATCTTGTCGAAAACCGCCGCGCTGTCGGCCAGCACAAGCGCCTCCGACAAGCCGAACTGTTCGCAGAAACGCGGGCTGGCGTAAGCGAAGTGCGCCTTGCCGGCCTGCCAGTGAAACTTGAAAATGCCGACGGGAATACGCGCCACCAGCCTCTCGTATTCGCCAAGGGCATGCTGCAGCGAAGCTTCGACGCCTTTGTACTCGGTGACATCCTGCACGGCGCCGTGGGCGCTCAGCGGCTGCCCCGCGAAGTCCCGCACCAACTGACCGACGCCGCGCACCCAGCGGATTGTTCCGTCGCGGCGCACGATACGGTAGGTCTGGTCGAAAACCCGCCCGTCCTTCAGTAAGTCGTTTTGCAGCAGCGAAACCACCTCACGGTCATCCGGATGCACCACGTGAGCCCACTCCTCGGGGCCGAAAGGCTCATCGAGCTGCAGTCCGAAGACTTCGCGCAAGGGAGACGAAATCTCCGTGGTGCCTTTGACAAGATCGACCACGTAGACACCCAGCTTGCCAACCTGCTCGGCGGCGGCCAGCGCCCGATCCCGGTTGGTGAGTTCGGCAAGGGTGGCCGAGAGGTGCGCATTGCTGTCGCCGACACGGGAGGCTTCCTCCTGCTGGCGTCGGTAAAAAAGGCCGATGGCCAGCGCGGAGCCGACCGAGACGCATAGAAAAAACCCCAGCACCACGGCGGTTTCCAGAGCCTCGGTACGCCACTGGGCAAAAGCGTCGGCACTGCCCATCCCGATGAAAAGCAGGAAAGGCAGGCCCTCCACGCGGCGCACGGCGAGAAAACGATCGACTCGATCCGGGGTTTCGGCCGTGCGGTAGGCAAACTCGGTCCGGCCCTCGCCCAGCCTGGCACGCAACTCCGGCGACGCCCACACACTGCCGATCCCGCCGGCCGGCCCGGTGAGCACGGGATGGCTGCTGATCAGGCTGAAATCGAGGTAGCGCAGCACGGCACAGCCGCTCGCCCCGAACTGGGGGCCGGACAACAAGCGATCGAAATAATCGACGGGCACCACGGCCGACACCACGCCGCCAAAGGAGCCATCCGGACGATTGAAACGGCGCGCAAAGGGGATGATCCACCTTCCGCTGACCCGCCCGACCAGGGGCCGGGAGACGATCAGCCCCGCCTCGGGATTGTTGCGCAGCGCAATGAAATAATCCCGCTCGGCAATGCCGTAGGCGCCCTGCAGCTTCGCGCCGGACCAACGCAGACGGCCCTCGGCATCATAGACGCGGATGCCTTCCGTCTCGGGCAGCCAGCCCTTGAAGCGCGCCAGCATGTGGACGATCTCGTCGTCCTTCAGATAGGCGTCGCCTTCACTCTCCTCCCGCTCAAGTTCGTCGACCAGCGCCAACAGCGCCACATCGATGGTGCGGGCACTGCTCGCCAGACTCTGATCGAGCATCCGGGCGAGGTTACGGGTGCTCTGGTAGGCGGCCTCCTCGGCCCGCTCGCGACTGTCGCTCAGACTCAAGCCACCGAGCACGAGCGCCGCCAGATTGCTGAGCACCACAGCCACGACGAGCAGCGCAGCAAAGCTGCGCCGGCGCGGTGCCGCAGACGCGCCGCCGACGGAGGCGGGAGCAGGTGAAGGATTCATGGTACGGGGCTGGACGAAAACAATAAAAGGCCGGCAGCTCGGGGAAAACCGTTCTTGCTTAACGGCCAAGACCATCAAGTCTGTAGCGCAGCCCGGAAAGGACTTGCAACGGCGGAGAGCGCCTCAGGCCGCCCCCACCATCGCTGCGGCCTTCACCCATGCATCGAACTCGTCCGCCGTCACATAGCCCAGGGCCAGCGCCGCCTCCCGCAGGGAACTGCCTTCCTGGAGAGCCTGCTTGGCGATTTCGGCTGCGCGATCGTAGCCAATGTGAGGGCTGAGCGCCGTGACCAGCATCAGGGAACGTTCGACCAGTTCGGCGAGGCGTGGCCGGTTCACATCGATGCCCCGCGCGCAGTGAACGTCGAAACTCGTCATGCCGTCCGCCAGCAGACGCACGCTGGAAAGAAAGTTATGGGCGATCAGCGGCTTGAAAACGTTCAGTTCGAAATTGCCCGACGCCCCGCCGAAGGTGATCGCCACGTCGTTGCCGAACACCTGACAGCACAACATGATCAGCGCCTCGCACTGGGTCGGGTTGACCTTGCCGGGCATGATCGAGCTGCCCGGCTCGTTCTCGGGGATATGCAGTTCGCCAAGCCCCGAGCGCGGTCCGGAGGCCAGCCAGCGCACATCGTTGGCGATCTTCATCAGCGCCGTGGCGAGGGTTTTGAGCGCACCGTGGGCGCCGACCAGCGCGTCGTGGGCCGCCAAGGCCGCAAACTTGTTGGGGGCGCTGCGAAAGGGCTGACCGCAGCGCCCGGCCAGCTCCGCCGCCACCCGCTCGCCGAAGCCCGGCGGCGCATTGATCCCGGTGCCCACCGCCGTGCCGCCGACGGCCAGATCGGACAAGGCCGGCAGGGTGGCGACGATGGCCCGTTCGGCGTAATCGAGCTGGGCCACCCAGCCCGACATCTCCTGCCCGACGGTCAGCGGGGTCGCATCCTGGAGATGGGTGCGGCCGATCTTCACCACGTCGGAGAATTCCACCGCCTTCGCCGCCAGCGTCGCGCCCAAGGCCTGCAGCGCCGGCAGCAGCGTCTCTTTGAGACTTCCCACCGCCGCCACGTACATCGCAGTAGGAAAAACGTCGTTGGACGATTGCCCAAGATTGACGTGGTCGTTGGGATGCACCCGCCGCGCCATGCCCCGCTCGCCCCCGAGCAGTTCCGAAGCACGGTTGGCGAGCACCTCGTTCATGTTCATGTTGGTCTGGGTGCCCGAGCCGGTCTGCCAGACCGAAAGCGGAAAGGCATCCGGGTGGCGGCCCTCCAGCACCTCGTCGGCCGCGGCGATGATCGCCCCGGCAATATCGCCGGGAAGCAGCCCGAGTTCGCCATTTACATGCGCGCAGGCCCGTTTTACCTTGGCCAGCGCCTTCAGCAGATCGGCCGGCATGCGCTCGGTGGAGATGGCAAAGTGCTGCAAGGAGCGCGCCGTCTGGGCGCCCCACAGCACGTCCGCCGGCACTTCGATGGTTCCGAAGGAATCTCTTTCGGTTCGGGTAGGTGATGTCATCGCGGACTCCTCGGGCAGCGCCCCCTGCAGCACCGCGGGAGGCTGCCTTGAGTCTAGTCCGTCCGCATGCAACGCGCTCGACCGCGAGCATGGCGACGGAATCGCGAGCCGGGCCTACCTCCGTGCGGAGATCGGCGCGCTCAGGATCACCTGACGCTGCAAGGCCACCAGACGCTCGACAATGCTGCGCCAGGCCAGACCTTCGACCCGCCCGCGGCCGGCCAGACGCTGGTCGGCGCGCAGTTCGGGCGATTCGGCGAGGGTCACCGCACCGGCGACAAAGGCGCTCTCGTCGCCGGGCTCGGCCAGCCAGCCATGCACCGCGTGCTCCACCAGTTCGTGGGCGGCGGCATCCCGATACGCCACCACCGGCAGGCCGCTGGCCAATGCCTCGGCAACCACGTTGCCGTAGGTTTCGGTGAGGCTGGGAAACAGGAACAGATCGCCGCTGGCATAGTGCTCGGCAAGCAGCGCACCGCTTTGCGGACCGGCAAAGATCGCCCGCGGCTGACGCGCCCGCAGCCCCGCCTCGGCCGGGCCGCTGCCCACCAGCACCAGACGCGCCCGCGGCTGGCGGGCGTGGATCGCCGCGAAGGCCTTCTCGAGCAAAGCCAGATTTTTTTCGGGCGAAATCCGTCCGACGTACATCACCGCCAGATCGTCCGGCGCCAAACCCCACTGGCGACGCAAGGTTTCGCTGCGCCGCGCCGGATCGAAGAGCGCCGTATCGACGCCGCGGGACACCACGTCCACCCGCGGAATGCCCTGGGCAGCCAGCTCGCGGCACAACGCGCGGGTCGGCACCAGGGTCAGATCGGCACGGTTATGGAACTTGCGCAGATAGGCGGCAATCGGCTTGGTCAGCCAGCCGACGCCGTAATGGCCGGTGTAGCGGTGGAAATTGGTGTGGAACTCGCTGATCACCGGCAGCTTGAGCTTGCGCGCCGCGGTGAGCGCCGACCAGCCGAGCGGCCCTTCGGTCACCACCTGCACCACATCCGGCCGTTGCAGCGACCAGCGCCTGAGCAGCACCTTCTGCGCCGGCAGGCCGAGTTGCAGATTGGCATATTTGGGAATCGGAATGCCGCGGGCAAGCATCTCCTCCACGCCATCCCCGCCGCCGAGGATGCCGCCGCCCTCGTGGCCCTGCCGCGGACGGACCAGATCCACCCGGTGCCCGGCCGCTGCCAGCCCCTCGACGATGCGCCCGGTGCTCATCGCCACCCCGTTGATTTCAGGCGGATAGGTTTCGGTCACCACGGCCACCCGAAGGGGTGTCAGCGGGCTGACGATTTCCTGGCAAACGAGTCCGGCACGGTCCATCCCGCCAGTGTTGCCGGGCGATGCTGCAAGGGTGTTACGGCCCGGTGATGGCTGGGTGACGGGTCGCGGCCGATCGACCGCCCGGACTCAATTTTTCCCGCGACGGTTTCCCGCCCCGCATCGGCCTATAGTGAAGACGCGCCCCGCGTTCGCGGGATGCCTATTCAGGAGTATCGCCATGAGCAAGTCACAACAAAGCAACAAACAGGCAAAGAAGCAACCCGTACTCAACCCCAAGGAAAAGAAGGCCGCCAAGCAGGCCAAGAAACACGCCCAGGACGTGGTGCCCTTCATCACCCGCTAAGCCGTCGGAACGCATCCGAACATCCCTGAAAGGTGGCGGGGAGGGACTGAAACGCCCACGAAAACGGCTATCATTCGCCCCCTCATGCGTATCGAACACCTCCGCCAGCGCCTCGCCGATCTGGGCGCAAAACCCGTGCACATCCAGCGCATCCTGCGCGCCTGGACCCACGCCCAGCCTCTCGATGCGGGACCCGCGCGACGCGGGCCGATGCTCCCCCAACCCGTGCTCGACGCTCTGCCGGCCATCGCTGCCGACCTCGCCGGGCTCACCCGGCTGCGCTCCGCACACCCCGCCGACGACGGCTCCGCCCGCCTGCTGGTCGAGTTGCCGGACGGCCAGACCATCGAAAGCGTGCTCTTGCCCCGCGACGGCCTGTGCGTCTCCAGTCAGGTCGGCTGCGCGGTGGGCTGCGTGTTCTGCATGACCGGGCGCGACGGCCTGCTGCGTCAGGTGGGCAGCGCCGAGATCGTCGCCCAGGTCGTACTGGCCCGGCGCCAGCGTGCCGTGAAGAAAGTGGTGTTCATGGGCATGGGCGAGCCGGCCCACAACCTCGACAACGTCATCGAGGCAATCCAGCTCCTCGGTGGCGAAGGCGGCATCGGCCACAAGAATCTGGTGTTTTCGACGGTGGGCGACCACCGCGTCTTCGAGCGCCTCCCCACCCTCGCGGTCAAGCCGGCACTGGCCCTGTCGCTCCACACCAGCCGGGCCGACCTGCGCGCCGAACTGCTGCCTAAAGCGCCGCGCATCGCGCCCCACGAGCTCGTCGAACTCGGCGAAACCTACGCCCGCCGCACCGGCTACCCGATCCAATATCAATGGACGCTGATCGACGGCGTCAACGACACGCCCGAAGAGCTCGACGGCATCGTCCGGCTGCTCACCGGCAAGTACGCGATCATGAACATGATCCCGTACAACACCATCCCCGACCTGCCCTTCCGCCGCCCAGCCTGGGACAAGGCCGCCGACATCGCCCGCCAGCTCCACCGCCGCGGCATCCTCACCAAGCTGCGCAACTCGGCGGGGCAGGATGTGGAAGGCGGCTGCGGGCAGTTAAGGGCGCGGGAGCTGGGGGCCGAAGCCCCGCTCCGCTTCGTGCGCTGATTACTCTTCCAACAGCAGTTTTTTGAGGTTTTCCGGCACGTTGGTGAGCACCAGGGTGTTGCTGGTCTTGTCGTATTGGACGCTGCCGGAGCGCAGGCCGCTGCGGTCGAATTCGAGTTTCCAGTCTTCGGCGCTGGCCTTGAAGCGGATCAGCGGACGCAGGGCGCGCTTGTCGGGCACGAAACCGCTGGCCAGATCGAGGGCTTCGTCCTTGAGGGTGTCGGCGAGCTTTTGCGGCGCATCGGGGAACACCTGACTGGCGACTTCGGCCAGATCGAGCGCGGCGCCGCTCTCGTTCATCTGTTCGAGAATCAGGTGGGCGCGCTCCATCAGTTCGTCGCGGGCGGGCGCTTCGAGCTGCTGGGTTTCGGCGAAATGGGTGAGGGTTTCGACCAGCTTTTTGGTTTCCTTGAGGGCGATGACCACGTCGGTGCAGCCGAGAAAACGCTTGAACCAGCCGGCCACGTCGCCGCGCCCCTTGAGGAAGGCGATGTAGCGCTCGGCGCCGGCCTGCCAGGCACTGAGGTCGATGCGCCCGGCCACCTGCAGGCCGGCAAAATCCAGGTGCGGACTGTCGTGGACGGCCAGCCCGTCGCCGATCACCGTGCCGAGGGTTTCCTGCAGCAAGGCCACATACAGGCAGTCGGCGCCGAACACGGTGGCGCGGGCGATCAGCACGTAGCCGCCATCCTCCACCTTGTCTTCATCCACCCGCTGCTGCAGATGGGTCACCATTTCGGCGGAAAGGCTGGCGAAGTCGAGACTCTGTTCCAGCACGTGGCGGCGCACCAGGCCCGGCATCGGGAAGTTGCGCTCGTCCTGCTCGAAATGGCCGAAGCCCTTGCCCGGCCGCTCCGAGAAGTGCCGGCACAGACGCTCCATCAGGCGCACCGCCGCATCGTCGAGCGGGTTGGGCGCGGCGCGCAGTTCAACCCGCGACGGCCCCTCGGCTTCGCGGATCAGGCGGTGGATGACGAGGGAGGAAATGACGTGCGTCGACTCGGTCATGGAAGCGTCCGGCAGATGAGGGGGCGGGATTGTCGCACGGCGGGGCGGCCCGGCCGCGCCTCAATAGCGCATCTTCTTGCGATTGCCGGGCAGCTGACTCAGTTGTTCGCGGCGCAGCTGGTTGGGCGACGGACGCTTGGCGGGCGCCGCCGGCTGCGCGGCGGCGAGCTCGGGCGGGATGTTGGCGCCGACGCCCCGCGGGCAGAAGCCGGTGGTGGCGCAGGTGC
>CALMXT010000104.1 GCA_937871125.1 uncultured Zoogloea sp.
CCCAGGTGCCCAAGCTCACGGTGCTGATCGGCGGCAGCTTCGGCGCCGGCAACTATGGCATGTGCGGCCGTGCCTACTCGCCGCGCTTTTTGTGGATGTGGCCCAACAGCCGCATCTCGGTGATGGGCGGAGAGCAGGCCGCCAGCGTGCTCGCCACCGTGCGCCGCGACGGCATCGAAGCCAAAGGCGGCGTCTGGAGCAAGGACGACGAGGAAGCCTTCAAGTCGCCGATCCGCCAGCAATACGAAGACCAGGGCCACCCCTATTACGCCACCGCCCGCCTGTGGGACGACGGCGTGGTCGACCCGGCCCAGACCCGGCGCGTCCTCGGACTGTCCCTGTCGGCCAGCCTCAACGCACCGATCCAGCCGACCAAGTTCGGTCTGTTCCGAATGTAAGAGGCAGTGAGGAGCTAGGAGGGAGGAGGGCCTTGTTTTGGCCTGTTGCGCTGGCGATTGCGAGCGCACTTCCTTTGAATCCGGCCTCCTCACTCCTCACGCCTGACTCCTCACAGGTTCAAAGCCATGTACGAAACCCTGGAAATCCTCCGCGACGGCGGCGTAGCAACGATCTGGATGAACCGTCCGGACGTCCACAACGCCTTCAACGAAGCCTTGATCGCCGAACTCACCGCCGCCTGCACCGCCCTCGACGCCGACGAATCGGTGCGCGTGGTGGTGCTGGCCGGCCGCGGCAAGAGTTTTTCGGCCGGCGCCGACCTCAACTGGATGCGTCGCGCTGCCGATGCCTCGGTCGAGGAAAATCTGCAGGACGCCCGCAAACTCGCCGGCATGCTGCGCACCCTGGCCGAGATGGGCAAGCCGACCATCGCCCGCGTGCATGGCGCCGCACTGGGCGGCGGGATGGGCCTCGCGTCGGCCTGCGACATCTGCCTTGCCGGCACCGGCGCGGTGTTCGCCACGTCGGAAGTGAAGTTCGGGATCATTCCGTCGGCGATCAGCCCTTACGTACTGCGTGCCATCGGCGCCCGTCAGGCCACCCGCTACTTCCAGAGCGCCGAGCGGATTTCCGCCGCCCGCGCGCTTGAACTGGGGCTGGCTCACGAAGTGGCGGCGCCGGACGCCCTCGACGCCAAGCTCGCCGAGATCGTGACCGCGCTGCTGCAGGGCGGGCCGAAATCCCAGGCCGCGTCGAAGGACTTGATCCGCGCGGTGGCCGACCGTCCCATCGACGACGCACTCGTCGAAGACACCGCCCGCCGCATCGCCACCCTCCGCGCCACGCCGGAAGCCAGAGAAGGCCTCGCCGCCTTCCTCGACAAGCGCCCGGCGGCCTGGGTTCGCACCAAACAATAAGCAGCACAAGGAGTGGAGGAGACAGCATGTTCAACAAAATCCTGATCGCCAACCGGGGCGAGATCGCCTGCCGGGTCATCAAGACGGCCCGCCGCCTGGGCATCAAGACCGTAGCGGTGTATTCCGAGGCCGACGCCGGCGCCCGCCACGTGCGGCTGGCCGACGAAGCCGTGCTGATCGGCCCGGCCGCCGCGCGGGAAAGCTATCTGGTCATCGACAAGATCATCGCCGCCGCCAAACAGACGGGCGCCCAGGCAATCCACCCCGGCTACGGCTTTCTGTCCGAAAACGAGGATTTCTGCCACGCCTGCGATGCGGCGGGCATCGTCTTCATCGGGCCGCCGGTGTCGGCGATCCATGCGATGGGCTCCAAATCCGAAGCCAAAAAGCTGATGGAAAAGGCCGGCGTGCCGCTGACGCCCGGCTACCACGGCGACAACCAGGAGCCGGCATTCCTCAACGTGCAGGCCGATGCCATCGGCTACCCGGTGCTCATCAAGGCCGCGGCCGGCGGTGGCGGCAAGGGCATGCGTCTCGTCGAAAGGAGCGAAGATTTCCTCGACGCGCTGGCCTCGTGCAAGCGCGAAGCGGCGTCCAGCTTCGGCGACGATCACGTGCTGGTCGAGAAATACCTGACCCGCCCGCGCCATATCGAAATCCAGGTTTTCGGCGACCGCTTCGGCAACGTGGTGTACCTGTTCGAACGCGACTGCTCGGTGCAGCGCCGCCACCAGAAGGTGCTCGAAGAAGCCCCGGCGCCCGGCATGACGCTCGAACGTCGCGCCGCGATGGGCAAGGCGGCTGTCGAAGCGGCCAAGGCGGTCGGCTACGTGGGCGCCGGAACCGTCGAGTTCATCGCCAATCAGGACGGCAGCTTCTACTTCATGGAGATGAACACCCGCCTGCAAGTGGAGCATCCGGTCACCGAGATGATCACCGGCCTCGATCTCGTCGAATGGCAGCTCCGCGTCGCCTCCGGCGAACCCTTGCCGCTGGCCCAGGAACAGCTCGCCATCAACGGTCATGCCCTCGAGGCGCGTATCTACGCGGAAGACCCGTCCAAGGGCTTTCTGCCTTCCACCGGCAGGCTGGTGCACCTCGCGCCGCCGGAAGAGGGCATGCACGTGCGTGTGGATACCGGCGTGGAGGAGGGCGACGAGATCTCGCCGTTCTACGACCCGATGATCGCCAAGCTCATCGTCTGGGACGTGAACCGCGACCGCGCCCTGGCCCGCATGCTGCAGGCGCTGGCCGAATACCGCGTCGTCGGCGTCGCCAACAACATCGAGTTCCTGTCCCGGCTCACCGCCTGTCCGGCCTTCGCCAATGCCGATCTGGACACCGGCCTGATCGAGCGGGAGAAGGATTACCTCTTCCCCGAACAGATCGAACCTTCCCGCGAAGCGTGGCTCGCGGTGGCGCTGGCCGAACTTCTGCGTGAGCGGGAACGGGCTCAGCGGCTCGCCGCCCGTCATCCCGAGCCGGATTCGCCGTGGCATCGGCGCGATGGCTGGCGCATGAACAGCGCCGCGAGTCGCACCTTGATCTTCCGTTTCGGCGAAGTCGAAAAGACCCTCGCCGTCACCCACCTCGGCAACGGCTTTGCGATCACGCTCGACGGCGTGGCCAGCGCCGTGGCCGGCAGCCTCAACCCCCGCGGCCTGCTGCGCGCCGAGTTCGACGGTCTGCGTACCACCGCCACGGCGGTCGTCGCCGGCGAGCGGCGCCATCTCTTCGGCAACGGCCGCGCCTGGCAATTTGCGGCGGTCGATCCGCTGCACCACAGCGGCGAAGGCGGCGGCGCCGAAGGCGGGCTCCTCGCCCCGATGCCCGGCAAGGTCATCGCGCTGATCGCAGCCGAAGGCGCCGTGGTGGAGAAGGGCGCGCCGCTGCTGATTCTCGAGGCCATGAAGATGGAGCACACCATCACCGCTCCGGCCGCCGGCACGGTCAAGGGCTTCCGCTTCGCGGTGGGCGATCAGGTGGGCGACGGCGCCGAACTGGTGGAGTTCGAAGCGACCGCGGCCTGAGGTTTGGCAAGTTTTGCCGGCAGGTCGCGCAGACGGCCGCCGGCCCTGAAATAGGGGTGAGAGGAGACACATGAGCACGGAACTGAGCTACGTCCACGGCGCGTCGGACAAACAACTGATCGGCCAGACCATCGGCCGCTTTTTCGATGCGGCCTGCGCCCGCCATGCCGGGCAGGACGCACTGGTGGTGCGCCACCAGAACATCCGCCTGAGCTACCGCGAGCTGCGGCTGAAGGTGGATGCGCTGGCCTGCGGGCTGCGCCGTCTGGGGCTGGACCCCGGCGATCGGATCGGCATCTGGTCGCAGAACAACTACGAATGGGCGCTGACCCAGTTCGCCACCGCCAAGGCCGGTCTGGTGCTGGTCAACATCAACCCGGCCTACCGGCGCAGCGAACTCGAATACGCACTCAACAAGGTAGGCTGCCGGGCATTGATCCTGTCGCCGTCGTTCAAGAGCAGCGACTACCTGGCGATGCTGGCCGACCTGGCACCGGAACTCGGCCACTGCGAACCCGGCCTGCTGCGCGCCCATCGTCTGCCGAAGCTCGAAATCGTCATCCGCCTGGGCGCCGACCGCAGCCCCGGCATGGCCAACTTCGACGACCTGCTGCGCCCGCCCAGCCGCGACGAGGCCGACGTGCTCGAAGAACTCGGCGATCGCCTGCAGTTCGACGATCCGATCAACATCCAGTTCACCTCCGGCACCACCGGCAATCCCAAGGGTGCCACGCTGTCGCATCACAACATCCTCAACAACGGCTTCTTCGTGGGCGAAGCCATCCGCCTGAAGGAAGGCGACCGGGTGTGCATTCCGGTGCCGCTGTATCACTGCTTCGGCATGGTGATGGGCAATCTGGGTTGCCTCACTCACGGCGCCACGATGGTCTATCCGGCCGAAGCCTTCGAGCCGCTGGCCGTGCTGCGCACCATTGCCGAAGAAAAATGTGCCGCCGCCTACGGCGTTCCGACGATGTTCATTGCCATGCTCGACCATCCGGAATTCGCCGACTTCGATCTCTCCAGCCTGCGCACCGGCATCATGGCCGGCAGCCCGTGCCCCATCCAGGTCATGCAGCGGGTGATCGACAAGATGAACATGCGCGAGGTGACCATCGCCTATGGCATGACCGAAACCTCGCCGGTCAGCTTCCAGAGCGGCACCGACGATTCCATCGAACGTCGGGTGTCCACCGTCGGCCGGGTGCAACCCCACTGCGAAGTGAAGATCATCGACAACGACGGACGCATCGTGCCCCGCGGCACGCCGGGCGAGCTATGCACCCGCGGCTATTCGGTGATGCTCGGCTACTGGGGCGACGAGGCCAAAAGCGCCGAGGCCATCGACCGGGGCGGCTGGATGCACACCGGGGATATCGCCACCATCGACGACGCGGGCTTCTGCAACATCGTCGGACGCATCAAGGACATGGTGATCCGCGGCGGCGAGAACATCTACCCGCGGGAGATCGAGGAATTCCTCTACACCCATCCCAAGGTGCTCGACGTGCAGGTGGTCGGCATCCCGGACGAGAAGTACGGCGAGGAACTGTGCGCCTGGATCATCGTCCGCGAGGGCGAGCGCCTGACCGAGGACGAAGTGCGCGCCTACTGTCAGGGCCAGATCGCCCATTACAAGATTCCGCGTTACATCCGTTTCGTGGAGGGTTTTCCGATGACGGTGACGGGCAAAATCCAGAAGTTCCAGATCCGCGAGCAGATGAAGCAGGCACTCGGGCTCCACGACGCAGCCACCGCCTGAAAGAGAGCACACGATGAATCCCGTTGCACCCATGCCCGCTCAG
>CALMXT010000105.1 GCA_937871125.1 uncultured Zoogloea sp.
TCGTGCTTGGCCAGTTCGAGACGCTTGGCGTTGAACTTCTCGGGCGTGTCGATGGACCCGAGGATCTTGTGCAGCACTTCATTGGAGGCCTGGATCTTGCGGACGATCTTCGGCCCCCACGCCTTGGGCACGTGGCAGTCCGGGCAGGTGGCCCGCACGCCGGAGCGGTTGGAGGCGTGAATGGTGTTGCGGTACTCCTGATAGACGTTGTCCTTCATCTCGTGGCAGCCGATGCAGAACTCCTCCCGGTTGGTCCATTCCATGGCGGTGTTGAAACCGCCCCAGAACAGGATGCCGGCGATGAACAGCATCGCGGCGAAACCCCAACCGAGCGTGCGGATGCGACCGATCAGGCCTTTTTTATTGGTATCCATTTGTCCGAACTCCCTTTTCTATGCGTCAGCGCATGCCGGTGCCGGGCTTGAAAGTGTTGCCGACCAAGGGCTTGGCATCGCTCTGTGGCACGTGACACTGGTTGCAGAAGTAGCGGCGCGGCGACACGCTCGACAGCTCCTGACCTTCGCGATCCTTGAAGTGAGTGACCGAGACCTTGGTGGCGCCGGTTTCCTTGGCGCGGGACCAGGCGTGGCAATCCAGACACTTGTTGAAGTTCTTGGTGATGGTGTAGCCCTTGATCTGGTGCGGAATCAGCGGCGGCTGCTGGACGAAATCGCGTGGCAGCGGCGGTTGATCGCGACCGTAGCGGGTGCCGTCGCCCTCCGGATCGCTGGCGTTGATGTCGGCGCCACGCAGGCTCATCAGCTTGATGGGCGCTTCGGTGGCAGCCACGGCGGCGGCGGGAGCGAGGAAGGTTTGCGCAAGGCACAGGGCCAGTGCGGCGGCCCGCAGGCGGGCGGAATTGAAGGTCGGCTTGTTCATCACTCGCTCCTTTGATCGAACCTATGGGTCATTTTGAAAACCTGTTTGTCACACACATCGATGCAGCGGCCGCAGGTGGTGCAATCCGAGGCCAGAATCAGCGGGCTTTCCTGCCCGACCTTCTTGAGGGCCGGGCGGATCACCTGGGGCTCGGGGCAGACGGCGAAGCAATCCATGCAGTCGTCGCAGGCGCTGCGCCTGCTCGCCGAGATGCGGACCAGCGCCTTTTTGCCGAGCAGGCCGTAAAACGCACCCATCGGACACAGGTGGCCGCACCAACCGCGGCTGGCCACCAGCAAGTCGTAGAGAAAGATGCCGGCGACGACGAACAGCCCGCCGCCCATCCCGAAAATCAGCCCGCGATGCAGCAGCGACACCGGATTGACCCATTCCCAGGCCAGCGTTCCGGTGGCGGCCGCCGCGACCAGCAGGCCGCCGAGCAGCCAGTAGCGGGTGTTGGCATCCGGCACCCGGCCGGTCTTGATGCCGAGGCGACGGCGCGACCAGGCGGCGGCGTCGGTGACCGCATTCACCGGGCACACCCAGCTGCAGAACACCCGCCCGCCCACCAACAGATAAAAGACAAGGACGATGGCCGCCCCGATCAGCGCCGTCGAATAGGGCAGATGGCCGGTGACGAAGGTCTGCAGCACCAGCAGCGGGTCGGTCAATGGCAGCACGCCCAGCGTGAGCGAGGAAGAGAGATTGCCCTTGGCGATCCACACCCCGAACCACGGGCCGGCCAGGAAGGCCAGCAGGATCGCCAGTTGGCTCATGCGGCGCAGGATCAGCCAGCGCTGACGCTGCCACAGGCTGCGTGCCGGGGCGCAGTCGGATTTGAGGGGAATGGTCGTGGTCGCCATGACTCAGGGCTTCCAGTTCGAATCGATGCCGCTGCGCAGGCCGGCCTGAGGCTTCTTCGGCGCGGCGGGCGGCGGAACGGGCTGGGCCGGCGCCGTCGGCGCGACCGCGGTTTCGGTGGCGCTGCGGCCGGCGGTGGAGCCTTCGAAGCCGCGCACCGGCATTTCCACCTGTTCGCCGATCAGCGAACCGCCGTGGCGGGCCTTTTCTTCCCAACCTTTGCGGTAGTGGGCCGGCAGCGCGCCCTGGGCGAGCTGGCGCGGAAAGACCTTGATCGCCGCCTCGGGCAGCACGCAGGATTTCTCGCACTTGCCGCAGCCGGTACAGGCATCGGAATGCACCGTCGGCAGCAGCATGGCATGGCGGTCCGAGCGCGGATTGTGCTGGGTTTCAAGGGTGATTGCCTTGTCGATGACGGGGCACACCCGATAGCACACGTCGCAACGCAGACCGAGGAAATTGAGGCAGCTCTCGTGGTCGACGAGGGCTGCGAGGCCCATCTGGGCCTTGTTGATGTCGGTGAGCTGGCGGTCCAGCGCACCGGTGGGACAGGCCTTCACGCAGGGAATGTCCTCGCACATTTCGCAGGCGACTTTCCGGGCGGTGAAGTAAGGCGTGCCGGTGGCGACCGGATCGCCGAGATCGGAGAGCTTGAGGGTGTCGTAGGGGCAATCGCGCACGCACAGGCCGCAGCGCACGCAGGCGGCAAGGAAGTCGCCCTCCGGCAGCGCGCCGGGCGGGCGCAGCGCCTGGGCCGGCAAGGCCGATGCGCTCTTCGAATAGAGTCCCGCGCCGAGCGCCAGCAGGCAGCCGCCACCCGCGGCGGCGGCGACGCTGTTGATGAACTTGCGCCGCGCCGCCGACGCCGGTGAATCGGCGACGGGCGACTTGCGGGCGATTTTCTTGCCGGTATCCACGATCTGGCCCCGTTCTATCCCATCAGGCGCGGAGAACCTTGACCGCGCACTTCTTGAAGTCAGTCTGCTTGGAGATCGGACAGGTCGCGTCGAGAGTGAGCTTGTTCACCAGCTTCGACTCGTCGAAGAAGGGCACGAAGATCAGCCCGACCGGCGGCTTGTTGCGGCCCTTGGTTTCGAGACGGGCGACCATCTCGCCGCGCCGCGACTGGACCTTGACCACCATGCCGCGCTGCAGGCCGCGCTTCTTGGCGTCGTCCGGATGCATGAACACCTGCGCTTCCGGTACGGCCTTGTGCAGCTCGGGCACGCGACGGGTCATGCTGCCGGTGTGCCAGTGTTCCAGCACGCGGCCGGTGCACAGCCACATGTCGAACTCGGCATCGGGCTTCTCGGGTGGGTCCTGGTAGGGCAGCGCGAAGATGACCGCCTTGCCGTCCTTGTGGCCGTAGAACTTCACGCCCTCGCCGTTCTTGACGTAGGGGTCGTAGCCTTCGCGGAAGCGCCACAGGGTTTCCTTGCCATCGACCACCGGCCAGCGCAGACCGCGGGCCTTGTGATAGACGTCGAAATTGGCCAGATCGTGGCCGTGGCCGCGACCGAACAAGGCATATTCCTCGAACAGCCCCTTCTGCACGTAGAAGCCGAAGGCTTCGGATTCGTCGTTGGTGTAACCCTTGATGGCGTGCTCGTTCACCTTGGCCAGCTCGCTCTTGGGGAACTTGTTCACCACCTTGTTGGCGTAGAGCACGTCGTAAAGCGTCTTGCCCTTGTATTCGGGCTTCTTGGCCAGCAGTTCGGCGGGCCACACTTCTTCCATCTTGAAGCGCTTGGAAAATTCCATGTATTGCCACAGGTCGGACTTGGCCTCGCCCGGCGCCTTGACCTGCTGACGCCACAA
>CALMXT010000106.1 GCA_937871125.1 uncultured Zoogloea sp.
TACAAGCTGATGGCCTACAAGGACGAGTACGAAGTGGCCCGCCTGCACACCGACCCGGCCTTCCTGGCCGAGCTGGACGCTCAGTTCCCCAACGGCTACAGCGTGAAGTACAACCTCGCGCCCCCGCTGCTGGCCGAACGCGATCCGCAGACCGGCGAACTGCAGAAGAAGCAGTACGGCCAATGGATGTTCAAGGCCTTCCAGCGTCTGGCCGGGCTCAAGCGCTTCCGCGGCTCTTCCTTCGACCTCTTCAGCAAGACCGAAGAGCGCCGTCTGGAACGGCAGGCCATCGAGGACTACATCAAGCTGCTCGACGAGATCATCGCCAAGCTCACGGCGTCCAACCATGCCGCTGCGGTGGCCCTGGCCAGTGTTCCCGACGAAATCCGCGGCTTCGGCCACGTGAAGGAGAAGAACCTTGCCGCGGCGAAGAAACTGCAGGAAGAACGCCTGCAGGCTTTCCGCAACCCGCAGGCCGTCAGAATGACGGCCTAAGCTGAGCCATCAGGCCGCTCCCGCGGGCCCGCCACCGGAAACGGTGCCGGGCCCGCGGTCTTTTCCGGGGCGGCCCGACACGGCCCCGCGACGGGAAGGTCCAAGGCGACTAATTCGCCTTGACCAGCACGAGCTGCGCAATCCGGAGCTGGGTGTTGTTCCGATTCTGCTCACCGCTCCTGAATGCCGCCACGGCGATGCAATAACCGCTTCCGGTGATGATGCCCAGCACCTCGCCCTTGGCGATGTCGGAGCTTCCGCCGTAAAGCAATGCCACATCGACGTGATCGGAGGGTTTGAACTCCGCCAGAACCTTGACGTCCGCACGGGCCTTCATGGCGGCCCACGCGTCCTTGCATTCCGGCGTCGCGACGTGTGCGATCCGGGTTGCGCCACCCACGGTGTATTTCACCATGTAGCAGCCGGTGAACTGGGAACTGATCACGTCCCGGCCCTGCTGCGCGACATAGTTGATGCCGTTGGGGCGATAGGGCAGATAGACACCGTCGGCCTTGCCACCTCCCGGCAGATCGAGCGAGAACTCGACGCTGCCTCCCTCGACCTCCGCCGCCGAACCCGTCGGGTCCTGCTTGAAAAACATCGCGGCGGTCGGCCCGTCAATGACCGTTCCCTTGCCCAAAGCACGTTCCAGCATGGTGAGGCTTCTCCTTGTCAGAATCCGGCAGAGGCCGCGCGCAAAACGCCCCGGCCCCCATGCCATCCCGATTCAACAATAGGAGACACCCCGCAGCCTCCGCAAGTGCGGCGACGCATATCGCCGCCGCGGGCATGCCTCCTCTACCCGGAACGCCGCGCACAGGCCGCGGCGCCTGGTCTTACGTGCGCCGGCGGTAACGGCTCGCCAACAAACCCAAGGCCGCCACGCCGACCAGCGCCACCGATTCCGGCTCGGGAACGGAACCGGTGGTTCCGCCGTTGAACTGGGTCTGCTGATTGGCGCTGTTCTGGTTATCCGCCAGATTGATGTCGGCCCCAATGCCAAGCAACAGATACTCGGCACCGTCGGGAATGTTGAAGACCTGCTGCGTACCCGTCACCGCGGCGCCATAGGGATTGTTGCCGGAGTAACCGTCGCCGATCCAGAACGGCTGATTGAGCGATGGCGAATAGCTCAAGGCCGTCCGGTTGTCGGGCGAAGTGGTGCTTCTGTAATCCAGCGAATCCTGCGGCGTTCCGACAAAGCTCGGACTGAAAAAGACCCCCATGATCGCGGGATCGATACCGGTAGTGCTGCCGATCGCAACGCCAAGATAGGTTCCGGAAAAACGCGTCTGGTAGAAGTTGTAAGGAGCGACACCGTTGGAATACAGCCCGTCGGCGGACGCCAACTGGTTGGTGCCGTCGGTGATGACACCGCCGGTAAAGCTGAAAATCAGTTGGGTGATCCCCTGGGCGCGCAGCGGTGCGAGCGCGATTTCGGGCGAAAGCGTGCCGTTGGAGCCGTCGTAATAAATCTGGTGCGAATCGACGGTAAGGCCGTTGATCAGATACGGATCGGCATGCGCCACACCAACCCCGGCGCCTGCGGCAACAGCCGCCACGCACAATGTCTTGATCGCGTTTCTTGCCCGGAGCCATTCACTGCCACGCGTTCCCATGATTTCCTCCACGTAAACAAAAATAGCTCTCGACTATCACCTATCGACTTTTCGATAAACTGATATATCAAGAGCCCCAATGAATTCATCCCAATGCCCACAACGAGCAATATCCATACCTTTGAAGTGGTTTTTTCAAAGAAACCGATAAATCAGCGGCTTATCCGAACCCGAAAACGCTCGACTCCGGTAGGGCCGGACACCATGTAAAAAACTTCGACACGCCGAATACTTCACGGCGGATCGAAGCCCCGCACGGCCCACCGCGGTCGCCCGGCCAATCCCGCCAAAAAAAAGCCCGGACACGCCGGTGTCCGGGCTTCTTCTTTTCCCCAAGCGCAGCTAAGCGCACATCGCCCGGTACTCCGCCGGAATCCTCACCGCCCGGATGCGCGGCGGATCGATCGATTCGCGCTCGGCAAAAACCCGCACCTCGCGCCCTTCGGCCAGCAGCGTTTCACCCCGCCGGGCTTCGTGGCGCATCACGAAGCTCTTGGTGTTCCACTGCTCGACCCAGCTTTCGATCTCGATATCCTCGCCGTAGGTGGCGGGATTTCGAAACGCGGCCTGGGCATCCACCAGCGGCGTGCCGATGATCCCGGACGTCCGCTCGGTGTCGCGCCAGCTGGGCACGCCGCAGGCGGTGAAGAACTCCCGGCTGGCGGTGTCGAACCAGCGGAAGTAGTTCGAGAAATGCACGATCTGCGCTGGATCGCAATCGACGAAAGCGATCCGGTAGCGCATCACATGGCTGCGGCGCGCGGCCTTCTCCATGTCAGCGGGCGCCGATCATGGTAGCCAGTTGCCCCCACTCGGGCTGGAACAGGCCGCCTTCCATCAACTGCACGTCGCGCATGATCGGCGGGAAGGCCATGTGAGCGACGATGTCCCGCTCGATATCGATGCCCGGCGCCACTTCCAGCAGCTCCATGCCTTCCGCGCCGAGCCCGAACACGGCCCGCTCGGTGACATAGAGCACCGGCTGGCCGACACTCGCGGCATAGTGGCCGCTGAAGGTGATCTGCTCCACGTGCTCGATGAACTTGCGGCTCTTGCCTTCCTTGACGATCTTGAGCCGCCCGCCCTCGACCGCGATTTCCAGCCCGCCGGCCGTGAAGGTGCCGCAGAAGACCACCTTCTTCGCATTTTGGGTGATGTTGATGAAGCCGCCGCAACCCACCGGCCGGCCGCTGAACTTGCTCACGTTCACGTTGCCGTGGCAGTCGGTCTGGGCAAGCCCCAGGAAGGCCACGTCGATGCCGCCGCCGTCGTAGAAATCGAACTGGGCCGGCTGCTCGACGGTGGCTTCGGCGTTGGAGGCGTGGCCGAAATCCAGGCCGCTGGCCGGCACGCCGCCGATGGGGCCGGTTTCGAGGGTGAGCGCCATCAGGTGCTCGATCTTTTCCTCCGCGGCAATCGAGGCGAGGCCTTCCGGCATGCCGATGCCGAGGTTCACCACCGCGCCGGGCTTGAGCTCCATCGCGGCCCGGCGGGCGATGATCTTGCGCTCGTCGAGGGGCAGCGCCTGCATGGCGCGGGTCGGCACCTTGATGTCGCCGGCGTAAACCGGGTTGAAGTAGGTGCCCATCGTCTGCAGGTGGTTTTCCGGACGGCCGATCAGCAGGTAATCCACCAGAATGCCGGGAATCTTCACGTCCTTGGGATGCAGGGTGCCGTTCTTGACGATGTGCTCGACCTGCACGATGACGATGCCGCCGCTGGCCCGCGCCGCCTGGGCGATGGACAGCGACTCCAGCAGCACGCCTTCGCGGGCCATCGAAACGTTGCCGTTCTCGTCGGCATACGAACCGCGCAGGAGCGCCACGTCCACCTTCGGGTTGCGGAAATAGAGCCATTCCTCGCCGTCGAGATGCACGACTTCGACCAGATCCTCGACCGCCGAGGCATTCACCTTGGCGCCTTCGATGCGCGGATCGACAAAAGTCTCCAGACCGACCTTGGTCATGAAGCCCGGCCGGCGACCGGCGATCTGCTTGGGCAACTGCACCAGCACGCCCTGGGGCAGGTTGTAGGCCTCGATCTTGTCCTCCATGATCAGGCGCATCAGCTCCGGCCCGCCGACGCCGAAATGGCCGCCGACGATGCGCTTGAGCAGCCCTTCGCGGGCGAAGTGATGGACGCCCCGATCCTTGCCGTTGCCCACGCCGGTGGCGTGATACAGCGTCAGGTCGCGGGGATGGCCGGTGGCTTCGAAGGATTCGCGGATCGCCTTCACCGCTTCTTCGGCGAAGCCGGCGAGGCCCATGCCGGTGCAGTAGACCGTGGCGCCGTTCTTGACCAGATGGCCAACGTCGCCCGCATTGATGATTCTCGGCATTCTTGCCTCCGCTTACTTGGCCGACAGGCGCACCGCGCCGTCGAGGCGGATGACTTCGCCGTTGAGCATGACGTTCTCGACGATGGAGCGCACCAGCGCGGCAAACTCGGCCGGGCGGCCGAGGCGCGGCGGGAAGGGCGTCGCCTTGCCGAGGGAATCCTGCACGTCCTGGGGCAGCGCTTCCATCATCGGGGTGAGGAAGAGGCCGGGGGCGATGGCGTTCACGCGGATGCCGGAACGCGCCAGTTCGCGGGCGATGGGCAGGGTCATGCCGACCACGCCGGCCTTGGAGGCGGCGTAGGCGGCCTGACCGACCTGGCCTTCGAACGCCGCGACTGACGCGGTGTTGACGATCACGCCGCGCTCGCCGTCGGCCCCCGCCTCGCCTTTGGCCATCGCGGCCGCGGCCAGACGGACCATGTTGAAGGCGCCGACGAGGTTGATGTTCACGGTGCGCACGAAGGCGTCCAGCGGGTGCGGGCCGTCCTTGCCGAGCACCTTCCAGGCCGGGCCGACGCCGGCGCAGTTGATGAGCCCCTGAAGCCCGCCGAAGCGGCTCACGGCCAGATCGACCGCCGCCTTGCCGTCGGCTTCGCTGGTGATGTCGGTCTTGATGAAGGCCACCCGATCGCCCAGTTCGGCGGCGAGCTGCTCGCCTTTTTCCACGCCGACATCGGCGATCACCAGCTTGCCGCCACCCGCATGGAGCGCGCGAACGGTGGCTTCGCCGAGGCCCGAAGCGCCGCCGGTAACGATGAATACGGAATCCTGAATCTGCATTTGCTGTCTCCTTCCGATGGCCGGCTCGAGGCCGGCCCAGTCG
>CALMXT010000107.1 GCA_937871125.1 uncultured Zoogloea sp.
TGATGGCCCAGCCGATCTCCGACCGGGTGGACGAGATGGTGACCGGGGTGCGCTCGGACGTGGCGATCAAGGTGTTCGGCGACGATCTCGACCTGCTCAAGAAGAAGGCCGAGGAGATCGCCCGGGTGGCCGGCGGCATCGCCGGTGCGACCGACATCCGCGTCGAGCGGGTGAGCGGCCAGCAGTATCTTTCCATCGAGATCGACCGGGTCGCCATCGCTCGCTACGGCCTCAACGTGTCGGATGTGAACGACGTCATCGAGGCGTCCATCGGCGGCCGGCAGGCCACCGAGGTGTATGAGGGCGAGCGGCGCTTTGCGTCGGTGGTGCGCCTGCCTTCGAGCTTCCGCGACAAGGTGGAGAAGATCGGCAACATCCTGGTCAGCGCGCCGGGCGGCGTGCAGGTGGCGCTGGAGAATCTGGCCCACATCAGCGTGGTGGATGGCCCGGCGCAGATTTCCCGCGAGCTGGCCAAGCGCCGGGTGGTGGTGGCGATCAACGTCAAAGACCGCGATCTGGGCGGCTTCGTCGTCGAACTGCAGAAAGCGGTGGAGGCCAAGGTGGAGCTGAAGGAGGGCTATTACCTGGAATGGGGCGGCCAGTTCCAGAACCTGGAGCGTGCGATGGGCCACCTGACCATCATCATTCCGCTGACGGTGGCGGCGATCTTCTTCCTGCTGTTCCTGCTCTTCGGCTCGCTCAAGCTGGCCAGCCTGATCATCCTGGTGCTGCCTTTTGCCAGCGTTGGTGGGGTGATCGGTCTGCTGGTGACCGGCGAATATCTGTCGGTGCCGGCTTCGGTGGGCTTTATCGCCTTGTGGGGGATTGCGGTGCTCAACGGGGTGGTGCTGGTGAGCTACATCCGCAGCTTGCGCACCGAGGGCACGCCGCTGGCCGAGGCGGTGGTGAAGGGCGCGACCCTGCGCTTCCGTCCGGTGATGATGACCGCCACCGTGGCGCTGCTGGCGCTGGTGCCCTTCCTGTTTGCCACCGGGCCGGGCTCCGAGGTGCAGCGGCCGCTGGCCATCGTGGTGATCGGCGGGCTGATCACCTCGACATTGCTGACCCTGGTGGTGCTGCCGACGCTGTACCGCTGGTTCGACGATACGCCTTACGAGGCCTGATCAACGGCGGGCCACCGGCGTGGCCCGCCCTTTCACGAAGGAATGCCAATGAAGGAAATTCGCGCCATCATCCGCCCGCAGAAACTGCCCCGCCTGCGCGAGGTGCTGCGGGCCGTACCGGGGTTTCCGGGGATGACGATCAGCAAGGCTCTGGGCTGCGGCGCCACCGTGCGTCACGCCCCGTCGAACATCCGCGAGGAACTGACCGATTTCACCGAGCGGGTGAGGATAGAGATCATCGCGCCCGACGAACTGGCCGATGCGCTGGTGGACGGGATCGTCGATGTGGCCAGCACCGGCCAGACCGGCGACGGCCTCGTGTGGATCACGGAGGTGCAGCGGGCGGTGTTCATCCGCAAGACGGTCGGGCCGGAAGGGCCGTGATTGCGTGGCGCTGGCTGTGGCGGCTGTGCTGGAGCTTCGATGTCCGGATCTACAGCTCCATCGCCAGCGACAGCCAGACCATGCTGGAGGTGGGATTGATGGGCTTGTCGGGGTGCGAGGTCTGCTCCGAGCGGTCGGCGATTTCTTGATGGCGGGGGCCGAGGTTGATTCCGTTCAGGGCGATTTCGGCCTTGCGCCCATCGAGGATGAAGCTGCGCGCAATGCGCAGGTCGAGGGTCGTGTAGGCACGGACGGTGTAGGCGGACCCCGGCACGTAGCCATAGCCGCCAGCCAGTGGCCCCATCCGCAGCAGGCTGGCGGTACTCTGCCAGCCTCCGCCGTAGCTTTGCAGCCAGCTCAGGCTGGCGACATAGGGCGCGCTGCGCCCGGTGACTTGCTGGTCCTGGTTCCCGTGAGGGTGAGCGAACAGGGTGTGATTGAAGACGATCTCGCTGCCAGGCCGGGGTTTGGCCCGGAACTGGTATTCGATGCCGCGCAGCACGACCGGGTCGGGCAGATTGACGAACTGGGTCGGCGGTAGCAGCAGGGGAGGCTGGCCGGCTGGCAAGGGGGCGATCTGGCGAACGACGAAATTGCTGATGCGTTCGTTGAAGATGCGGACGTCGAGGGTCGAATCGATGGCCCGGAAGCGGCCCAGATAACCCACCTCGAAACTGTCGATCCGCGTTCTGCGCAGATTGGGGTTGGGGAGATAGGGCCAAGCAATCAGCTTGCCGGATTGGGGGTCGTAGACCCGGACGTCGCCAAAATAGTTGAACAGATTGCGCGGCTGCCAGGCGCGGGCATAGCCGGCGCGGAAGGTGTCGCTGGCGCTCGCCTGCCAGTTCAGAAAAGCGCGCGGAATCAGCTGGGTGGTCGTGTCGGTGCTTTTCTCGACCAACCCCCCGAGGTTGAGCTGCCATGTGGGTGTGATACGCCAGTCCAGGTTGGTGAAAGCTCGGTACTGGCGCTCGGTTTTGGGGCCGGTGGTGAAACGGAAGGGCGCAGTGCCGGTTTCCCATTGCGCCTCCAGCCCCCACACGAGGCGGGCCTGGGCATTGAGTGCGAAGCGGTGCTGGATCTCGGCGTTGGCGCTTTCGCTGCGGTAGTCGCGGTTGAGCGGGACGGCGGAGTAGCCCAGGCCGCTGCCAAACCACCTTTCCATGCCGCCATCTTTGGTGAAATGGAGGTTCGCCAGCCATTCCTCGTCCTCGACCGCACGTCGCCAGCCGAGCTGCAGTGTGCTGGACTCGCTGCCGAGATCCCGCTCGCCGTTGTTGTTGAAGAGGGAGTCGCGATAGCCCATACCCCGCTCGATGCGATTGTGGCTGGCGCGCAGGGTCAGTTCATTGTGGCCATCGAGGCGGTAATCGCTGCGCAGGGTGAGGGTCTGGCTCTTGCGGGAATCGTGCAGGCCGCTGAAGCCGTTGTCGTGGGTTTGCACCGCGGAAAGGCGGACGCCGAGGCCGTCGCTGCTGCCACTCCAGCTGGCCTGCAGGTCGGCGATGCCCTGGCTGCCGGCATTCACCTGCCCCCAGGCGCCCTGAGTCTGCTGACTGTGGCGGGTGATGATGTTGATGACGCCCAAAAAGGCATTGGCTCCGTAGGCATTGGAGTTGGTGCCGCGGATGACCTCGATACGCTCGATTTCCTCGATGGTGACCGGCAGGCCCGCCCAGTTGACGCCGGCATAGTGGCTGGCGGAGCGACCGTCGATGAGAACCTGGATTTCGGTCGGCGTTTCGCCGCTCAGGCCATGATAGGTGACCCACTGGACGTTGCCCCGCTCCTGGCCGATCTGCATCCCCGGCACCAGACGGAGCAGGCGGGCCACATCGCGGTAGCCAGTGGCGCGGATGAACTCCCGGTCGAGGATGGTGACGGCTCCCGGCGCTTCGTTGAGCGTCTGGGGCAGGCGTGACGCCGAAAGAACGGTCGGGAGCTCTTCGAAAAAAGGCGACTCGGCCTCCTCCGCACGCGCGGCGTAATCAGCCAGCACGGGGTGTATGGGGAGGATGGCCGCGAGGGCGGAAAGCACGGTCCTGCGGGACGGAAGCAAGGACATCGGGTGACTTTTGTTATTATCGGAACCGGGGGAAGATGCCGATGACCGGTCTTCCCATTTTTTTCCGATTATATCCAGCCCACCCGCTCCGATCTGTGGAATCTTCCTATTTGTCGCGGGACTTGTCGTGTCTCCGGGTAAGGGCGCCAGCAGGGTTTTATCCCTGCAGGCAGAGTGGTTTTCAGGGTAGCCGGATCGGCACGAAGATGCGGTTGTCGCCGCGCTGGACGAGCAGCGCAAAGCGGTTGCCGGCGGCGTCGAGCAGTTTGCGGAATTGTTCGATGCCGGTGAACGCCTGGTTGTTGATGCCGACGATCACGTCGCCCGACTGCAGGCCGGCCTTGGCGGCCGGGCCGGCGACGCCTTCGACCAGCAGTCCGCCGGGCACCCCGAGGCGCGACGCCTCCTGGGCGGTCAGCGGGCGACCGGTGAGGCCCAGTTTGCTGCCGGCGCTCTCGCTTTTACGCTCGCTGCCCGCTGCGGCCACTTTTTCGCCGACCTGTTCGCCGAGGGTGACATTCAATTCGCGGGCCTTGCGGTCGCGCCAGATCGACAGGCGGACGACCGAGCCGGGCTTCTGGTCGCCGATGATGCGCGGCAGATCGGCGGAGCTGTCCACCTTCTGTCCGTTGACGCCGAGCACCACGTCGCCCGGCAGCAGACCGGCCTTTTCGGCTGGCGAGCCGCTTTCGACATTGGCGACGAGTGCGCCGGTGGGCTTGTCGAGGCCGAAGTTCTGCGCCAGATCGGCGTCGAGACCCTGGATGGATACGCCGAGACGGCCGCGGGACACTTTGCCGTAGCGCTGCAATTGATCCTTCACTTTCATGGCCACGTCGATGGGAATCGCGAACGAAATACCCATGAAGCCGCCCGAACGGGAGTAGATCTGCGAGTTGATGCCGATCACTTCGCCGGCCAGGTTGAACAGCGGTCCGCCGGAGTTGCCGGGGTTGATCGCCACGTCGGTCTGGATGAAGGGCACGTAGTTTTCGTCGGGCAGGCGGCGCGCCTTGGCGCTGATGATGCCGGCCGTCACGGTGTTCTCGAAGCCGAAGGGCGAACCCATGGCGATGACCCACTCGCCGACCTTGCTGCGTTCGGCGTCGCCGGTGCGCACCGACGGCAGGCCGGTGGCGTCGATCTTGAGCAGGGCCACGTCGGTGCGCTTGTCCACGCCGACCACCCGCGCCTTGAAGTTACGCTTGTCGGTGAGTTTGACGGTCACTTCGGTGGCGCCATCCACCACGTGGGCGTTGGTCAGCACGAAGCCGTCGGAGCTGACGATGAAGCCGGAACCGACGCCCTGCTGGACCTGGTCCGGCACCCGGCCGCCGCGACCGTTACCGGGCATGCCCGGCACCGGCACGCCGAAGCGGCGCAAAAAATCGTAGAACGGATCGTCGGCGAAGGGGTCTTCACCTGAGGTGGCACCGCCGCGGGCGAGCTTCTGGGTGACGCTGATGTTCACCACTGCCGGCCCGACCTGCTCGACCAGCGCCGAAAAATCCGGCAGACCGTAGCGCCCCGATTGGGCGGCCGGAGCGACCGGCGGCGTCAGCGCCGGTGCGGTGACCGGCGCAGAGGTGCCGTTGGCGGCGTGGGACGGCGAAATGGCGCCTTCCTGCAGGCAGCCGGCCAGGGCCAGCGCGAGGGCGGAAAGGGCGAGAGTGGATCGAAGCGCGGCAGCTTTCATGGAGTTGCTCCTGTTTTTTTACGGGACGTTGACGCCACCTTGCGGCGACCTGTTCCCTGCGTGAACAAACGCTTACAAAAGTGGGGCCGATCCGGCCGGATGCAAGTCGCAACGCCACTATGCGCAATTGTGTGGTGGCGCTGTATAGTTAATCACTATCGTCATTGCCGGGGGGACTCATGACGCTGACAGACCTTCGCTACCTCGTTGCGCTTGCCCGCGAGCGGCATTTCGGCCATGCGGCCGAGCGCTGCAACGTCAGCCAGCCGACGCTCTCGGTGGCCATCAAAAAGCTCGAAGAAGAACTGGCGGTGACGCTGTTCGAACGCAGCGCGGCCGACGTCAAGATCACCGACATCGGCGCGCGCATCGTCGCCCAGGCCGAAAAGGTGCTGCTCGAAGCCGGGCAGATCAAGGAGCTTGCCACCGCCGGCCGCGATCCGCTGTCCGGGCCGCTCAAGCTTGGCGTGATCTACACCATCGGACCTTACCTGTTACCGCACCTGATCCCGCGGCTGCACGAGGCGGCGCCGTCGATGCCGCTGCTGATTCAGGAAAACTACACCGCCCGGCTGGCCGAATCCCTCAAACGCGGCGATCTCGACGTGATCGTCATCGCCCTGCCTTTCGACGAGCCCGGCATCGTCACCCAGGCGGTGTATGACGAGCCCTTCCGGGTGTTGCTGCCGGCCGGCCACCCCTGGGAGCAGGATGCGGCGATTCCCGCCCAGCGGCTGGCCGAGGAACAGCTGCTGCTGCTGGGGGCCGGCAACTGCTTCCGCGATCAGGTGCTCGAAGTCTGCCCCATGTGTCGCCCCGGCGAAGGCCTGCAGCGCACGCTGGAAGGCAGTTCGCTGGAGACCATCCGCCATATGGTGGCCACCGGGGCCGGCATCACCGTGCTGCCGAGCACCGCCGCCGCGCCGATGACAGGCAGCAATCCGCTGCTTAGCGTGCGGCCTTTCGAAGCGCCTGAGCCCTTCCGGCGCATTGCACTGGCGTGGCGCGTCACCTACCCGCGCAGCGGCGCCATCGACGTGATCCGTGCCGCGATCCTTGCCAGTCCGCTGGCCGGTGTGCGTCCGATCAACGGTCGCTGACGGGGAGGGGTTCCAGGATGTATGTGGTGATCTTTCGCGCCACCGTGCGCACGCTCGACGCCGAATATGCGCGGGCGGCGGCGCGGATGCGCGAACTGGCGCTCGCCGAGTTCGGCTGCCTGGGCTTTCACGCCGTCACCGAAGGGATTGAGGAAATCGCCTTGTCCTACTGGCCCGACCCGAGCGCGATCCGTGCGTGGAAGGCCCACCCCGAGCATCTCCTGGCCCAACAGGCGGGGCGCGAGCGCTGGTACGCGTCCTATTCCGTCGAAGTGGCCGAAATCACCCGCGCATACGGTTTTCCCGCGTAGCTGCGCGCGTGTCCCGCGTGTCGGTTTGGCGGCTGCCGGTCTCGGTGACGATCCAGTCCATCGGTTGATCGTGGGCCTGGGGCCAGGTGGTATCGGCTCTGGCCAGTTCGAAGGCCACGCCGACGGTCTTCGGTTTGGGATCGACCGCCGCCAGCGTGCGGTCGAAGTAGCCGCCGCCGTAGCCCAGCCGGTAGCCCGCGGCGTCAAAGGCGTTGAGCGGCACGAGGAGCAGTTCCGGTTCGATGCGCTCGTCGCCGCCGGGGATCGGAATCCCGTGGTGATCCTTCGCCATCGGTGCGCCGGGATGCCAGCGCAGGAAACCCATCGGCCGGGCCGGGGTCAGTACCACCGGCAGGGCGGCCTGCCGGGCCGGATCGGCGGCCAGCCAGCGGTTCATCCAGGGCACCAGATCCACTTCGCCGCGCCACGGCCAGCAGAAGGCCAGACGGGTTGGCGCCAGGCGGGCGAGGAGGGCGTCCAGATGGCTTTCGATGCGTGCGGTGAGGCGGCGCCGGTCGTGTTCCGGGAGGGCTTCGCGGGCGGCGATGCGGGCGCTGCGGAGGTTTTTCCGCAATGCGGCAATTTCCGCTTCCGATTGGGCGTGAGGAACGAGGAGGGACGAAGTCACTGTGCTATTCTCCGACGGCATTTTGGCGAGAAGCGAAGCAATGAAGAATAGCGCGTGGGCCGTTCTGGCGGCAGTTTTGTGGATGGCCATGCCGGCCGGTGGCGATCCCGGCGATGAGCGGATTCTGCTGGCCAAGGATGCTGCGCGCAGCGGCGACCGCACCCGTCTGGCCCAACTGGCGCCACCCACCGGGCACGTCCTCGATCCCTATCCCGAATACTGGGCGCTGTCGAACCAGCTTGCCCGCCCCAGCGAGCTCGACTCCGACCGCATCCGCGATTTTTTGCAGCGCAACGCAGGCAGCTGGGTCGCTGAAAAACTCCGCAGCGATTGGTTGCGCAGCCTCGGCAAGCGCGGCGATTTCGGCCCCTTGCTGGCCGAATATCCCAACCTGGGGCAGCCCGAGCAGGATATTCAGTGCTATCACCATCAGGCCCGCCTTTACAGCGGCGATCCGGCCCTGCTGGAGGAAGTCCGGCCGCTGTGGTTCACCCTCGTCGATACGCCTGAAAGTTGCATTCCGGTGCTCCAGGCGCTGGTCCGCGAGGCGCTGATCAGCCCCGACGAAATCTGGTGGCGGGTGCGCCGCCTGATGGAAGCCAAGCGCAATGCCGGCGCTCGGGCGGTGGCCGGCTGGCTGCCGTCCGACCAGCAGCCGACGGCTGCCGATCTCGACCGGGCTAGCGCCAATCCGTCCACCTGGCTCGACCGCCAGCCAGTGAACTTCTCGGCCAGCCGCACGGGCCGGGAACTCGCGCTGATTGCCCTGGCCCGGTTGGCCCGCGACGACCCGCAGGGCGCGTATGTGCGCTATCTGTCGATCAACGAACGTCTGTCGGCGTCCGAGCGCAGCTACGCCCTCGGTCAGATCGCCTGGCAGGCGGCCAACCGGCTGATGCCGGACGCCAACGCCTGGTTCAAGGCGGCCGGCGACACGCCCATGTCGGACGATCAGGCCGCCTGGCGGGTGCGCGCCGCCCTGCGTGCCGGCGACTGGAAGGCCGTGAGGAGCGCTGTCGAAGCCATGCCCGCCGAACTGCGCGCCCAGCCCGACTGGACCTACTGGCTCGGCCGCGCCCAGATCGCCCTGGGCAATCGGGAAGCCTCGCGCAAGGAGTTCGAGCGCATTGCCGGCCGTCCCACTTTTTACAGCATCCTCGCCGACGAAGAACTCGGTCGGACCTTCACACTGCCGAAGAAAGCCCGCGCGATCGGCCCCGACGAACTCGAACAGACCCGCCAGAACCCTGGCATCCAGCGCGCCCTTGCCCTGTTTCGTCTCGACATGCGCACCGAAGGCACTCGCGAGTGGAACTGGACCCTGCGTAACCGGGACGACCGTTTCCTCATCGCCGCGGCGCAGATCGCCCAGCAGCTCGGTGTTTACGATCGCGCGATCAATGCGGCCGACCGGACCCGCAACGAACACGACTACAGCCTGCGTTATCTCGCCCCCTACCGGGAGCGCATCGAGCCCAACGCCAGGAACCAGTCCCTCGACACCGGCTGGGTGTATGGCCTGATGCGCCAGGAGAGCCGCTTCGTCACCGCCGCCCGCTCCGGCGTCGGCGCCCAGGGGCTGATGCAGATCATGCCCGCCACCGGCAAGTGGGTTGCCGGTAAGCTCGGCTTGACGGGCTACAACGTCGGTTGGCTGCAGAATCCCGATACCAACGTGATGCTGGGCACCACCTACATGCGGATGGTTCTCGAAGGTCTCGACAATCATCCGGTGCTGGCCTCGGC